>NZ_JARVKT010000018.1:0-128699 GCF_029809455.1 Micromonospora sp. DH14
CGGGTTGGATGCAGAGCATGAGTGGTAGTGCGTTGCGGCAGGCGATGCTCAATCATGTGACGCAGGTGGCCACGCACTTCCGGGGTCAGGTGGTGGCGTGGGATGTGGTGAACGAGGCGTTCGCTGATGGTAGTTCGGGTGCGCGTCGTGATTCGAATTTGCAGCGTACGGGTAATGACTGGATCGAGGCGGCGTTCCGGGCGGCGGATGCGGCGGACCCGAACGCGAAGTTGTGTTACAACGACTACAACACCGACAACTGGACGCACGCGAAGACGCAGGCTGTGTACAACATGGTGCGGGACTTCAAGTCGCGTGGTGTGCCGATCGACTGTGTCGGGTTCCAGTCGCACTTCAACAACGACTCGCCCTACGTGAGCAACTACCGCACCACGCTGTCCAGCTTCGCGGCTCTCGGTGTGGACGTGCAGATCACCGAGCTGGACATCCAGGGCGCGTCGGCGAACACCTACCGCAGCGTGGTCGAGGACTGCCTCGCCGTTTCGCGCTGCAACGGCATCACCGTGTGGGGCATCCGGGACAGCGACTCGTGGCGGGCCTCCCAGACCCCACTGCTGTTCAACAGCAACGGCTCGAAGAAGCCGGCGTACGACGCGGTCCTCGCCGCGTTGAACAACGGCACCACGCCGACCGATCCGCCGACCGATCCGCCCACGACCCCGCCGCCGGGGACGGGTGGCTGCACGGCCACGGTGACGGTGAACCAGTGGACGGGTGGCTTCGTGGCGAACGTTCGGGTGACGGCCGGCTCGTCGGCCCTCAACGGCTGGACGGTGACGATCGCGTTGCCGTCGGGCGCGACGGTCACGAACGCGTGGAGCGCCGACCGCAGCGGTAACAGCGGCACCACAACCTGGACGAACGTGTCGTACAACGGCCAGGTCGGCGCCGGACAGTCCACCGAGTACGGCTTCCAGGCCAACGGCACCGCCGGCACTCTCAGCCCCACCTGCTCAGCCCGCTAAACCCTCGCCGGCCGGTGCGGAGGCAAAACCTCCGCACCGGCCGGACCACCCCAACCCTCAAGCGGGTGATCAAGAGGTTTGCGTCACGCCACGCCGTGGACGCTGACCGAAATCTCTTGATCACCGAGTCGAGGTGGGGGTGAGGGCGCCGTGGATGTCAGGAGGTGCAGATTTTCTTGGGCGGTTGGATGTCCAGTTTGTTGAAGACGTTGTCGACTCTGCCGATGCCCGCCTTCGCCGCGATCGGCCCGACGTTCACCAGATCGAGGAATGCGTTGATCGCCCTCGTCAGGCCAGCGGGAATCGTGTAACCGACGCCGTAGTCCAGGTACAGGCCGAGCTGGGTGCTGCGGCACAGCACGAGCGGTGCCCCCAGCGCGGAGCCGACGGTCAGCCCCACCGAGGCGGTGACCGTCGCGTACAACCCGGCGGTGAAGCCGAGCGCGCCCAGACCAGCCCGGAACGCGGCCTGGTAGTGCACGATGATCCCGTTCACGCCGACCGACGGGCCGCTGATCGAGTCCGTGATGCTGTTGCGGACGCTGAGGCGCCAGGGTTCGGTAGCGCCGAACGCGCCGTTGGCGTAACCGAACCCCATGGAGCCGCCCAGCGACCACTCGCCGGCCGCCTTGATGTTGCCGTCCTTGGCGCTGAAGGCCGTCTGCACGCCGATGAGCTGGCTGGCGGTGACCGAGAACGGTACGCCGAGGATCTCGCCCACCGGCACGCTGAAGTCCAGGGGGATGGGGATGCGCTTGTTGATGTTCTGGTGGCTGTCGGTGGCCCCGGCGATCTCGACCCGCAGCCCGGCCATCCCGCCGATCCGCAACTCCGCCCGGCGGACCGTGGCGCCGCGAATCTCCAGGTGGAACCGGGCGGTGGGCCGCTTCATCAGCAACGTCGCGGTGCCCGCCACGCGGATCCCGCCGCCGTCGTAACTGAACCGCGCGCCCACACCGCCGGCACAACAGATGGGGGTGACGGCGAACCCGGCCACCCGCCGCTGCGCGGCGAAGGTTCCCGGTCGCACCGCGCGGGCGGCCCCGAGCCGCCCGCCCGAGGGCGAGTCAGGCCGTTGCCGGGCGACCGGGGCGGTCGAGGCCGCGCCCCCGGCACCCTCGCCGTCGGCGTCGTACTCCGCCCAGAAGGGCGTGCCCGCGTCGTGCCGGGTCGGGTTCTCCAACGCGACCGGGCCGTCACTGGCGAAGGTGCCGTCGCGGATCACGTCGGTGATGTCCACCGGCCCCAGGGTCACCGCCAGGTCGCCGTTGTCACGGCGGAGGTTGAGCACCCGCCCGACCGCCCGCCCGGTGAGGAACATGACCTTTCCCCGGGCGAGCGTGTTCGCGCCGCTGGCGCGCGGATCGATGCGCCAGGTGAGCGCGTCCTCGGAGAGCCCGCGCACCGACGCGCCGCCGCCACCGACGAACACCACGTCGGGTTGGTAGGTCACCCCGGGGTCGGACGTCGGCGCGGCCCCGTACCGCTGCTCCGCCGCCGGGTCGACGGTCGGCGGGTCGGGCGGCCTCGGTGTGGCGCCACCCCGCTCGCAGGCGGTGAGCAGGAGCACTGTCGCGGCGAGCAACGCGATCACCGGACGACGACGCCCCGGCCTGGCGGGCACCACGTCGCCGCCCCGCACGGTCACAGTCGGCCGGCGACCGTGGCGGCCGCGAATTCCAGGGCCTTGCGGTAGACGGCCGGGTCCTCGGTGCGAACCAACCGGACGCAGGCCCACAGCCCGCCCTTGCTGACGAAGACCGTGCCGTCCTCGGCGTACGACTCGTCACCCACTCCGCTGATCGGGGTCAGCTTGTGCCCGAGTTCGCGATCGATGTCCAGGAACTTCTTCGCGCCGTCACCGACATACACCTCGACCTGCGCGGTCGGGCCGGTCGACGGCCCGGTGTAGGTGCAGCTGCTCCGATCCGGCGCGGGCGGCTCCGCTGGTTCCGCCAGCCGGGTGCCGGCCAGCTTCTCGGCCTCCTGCCTGGTCAACAGCGTGCAGGCGTCGACGGTCGCGGCCGCCGGGGCCACCTGCTCCGGCGTCACCGACGGTTCGCCGTCGGAGGTGGCCGCCACTGTCGGCTGGCCGCTGGCGGCGGGGGCGTCCCCGTCGCCGTCCGTGCCGCCGAACAGGGCGCAGCCGCCGAGCCCGGCGAGCGCCAGGACCGCTGCGGCCACGGCTCCTCCGGCACGTCGCCACACCGGTGCGAGGTGGGTCATCGTGGCTCCTCTCCTTGTCTCGTACTCGGCCGGTCCCGGCCTCGGGCTCACAGCGGGAGGGCGTCGAGCACCGAGCGCAACGTCGACTCGTATCCGCCCGAGGTGGCGCCCAGCCGCTCGAAACTGCTCAGGATCACGGTGTAGCTGCCCTTGTCGCTGACCACGACGGCCTCACCCGCGATGTCCTTGACGGCCAGGTACGCCTTGCGGCCCTTGTCGACGTCCCGCACCTCCCGGTAGACCTGGGTGGCCTGATCACGCTGGTAGGCGTAGGTGCTCTCGCCGGCGAGCGGCGAAGCGGTGGTGATGGTCAGTGAGGCGACGCCTTTGCCGTCGCCGAACAGGCAGTTGCCCTGGTCCTGCATCGACTGACCGACGAGGTCGGAGACCTGGGCAGCGCTGAACGGGCATGCGGGTCGGGGCACATCGGGCAGGTCACCGCCGGCGTCGGTGTCCGCGTCGGCGTCGACCCCGACGCCGACGACGGGGTCGCTGCCCCCGGTGTCGTCGGGGCCGCAGGCGACGAGCGGGATCAGCAGCAGCGAGCACCACAGGGGTGCGATCAGTCGGCGCACGGTCATGCTTCCTTCACCTGTCGTGGAACGTCCGAAATGGTGGGGTTGGCCTGCGGCGGATGGATCCACCAGGCCGGGATCAGCCGGTCCACCCGCCACGCGCTGACGGCGGCGGCAGCGGCCACCGCCTCCGCGTCGGGGCCTTCGACCAGCGCGATCACGACATCGTCGGTGGGCAACCGGATGGTGGCGACCAGCCGGCAGCCCACCGTGGCGATCAGCGGTGCCACCGCGCCCGCGTCGGCGGAGCAGTAGTACTGCTCCAGGACGAACAGGTGGTTGGCCATGACCCGACGCTAGGACGTGGCCGGCGGCGAGGAATCGGGCGTTTCCCTATGTTTGCGCTTCTGCCCTGGTCATCGCCGCGCCCAGCTCCGCGCGGGTGGAGATGCCGAGCTTGCGGTAGACCCGGGCGAGGTTGGCCTCGACGGTCTTCGGGCTGACGAACAGTTCGTCGGCGATGGCCCGGTTGGTCCGGCCGCGCGCCGCCAACCGCGCCACCCGATCCTCGGTGGGGGTGAGATGTCGGGGTGTCGGTGCCCGGCCGCCGACGCGAGCCAGCTCGGCCCGGGCGCGCTCGGCGAACGCGGCCGCGCCGATCGCGGTGAACTCCGCCACCACCGCCTCCAGCGCCTGCCGGGCCGGCAACTTGCGGCGGGAGCGCCGGTGCGCCATGCCCGCCACGAACAGGCAGCGTGCGCGATCCAGCGGCAGCACATCCGGCGGTACGGCGTCGCGCGCCGCCGTCAACGCGTCGAGCGCCGGCCCCGGGTCCCGGCCGGTGGCGCTGTCCAGCAGCACGCGGGCCCGCGCGGTGCCCAGGATCGTCCAGGGTCGGGGCAGGCGGCGATGGCGGTCATTCAGGCGTTGCAGCGCGGCGGCGGCCCGTTCGAGGTCGCCGGCCCCGACGCACGCCTCGATCCAGTCCGGCTCGAAGCGCATCGCCAGAGGCTCCACCAGACCCCGGGCATCGATCGTCGCGGCCAGCGCCGTGTAGGCGGCGGCGGCCTCCGCCATCCGGCCTGCCGACAGGGCCACGAACCCGGCCAACTGCTGGTGGATGCGTCGGCACCAGTCGTCGTCCAGCTCCTCGGCGAGCCGCAGGCCGGACTCGGCCACCCGGGTCGCCTCGGCCAGCCGACCCCGGTGGGCGTCGAGCAGGGCGGCCAGCCAGGTCTCCGCGACCAGGCCGCTGCCGAGCTGGTCACCGAGGTCCCGGGCGGCGGCGATGTGCCGTTCGGCAGTGTCCCACCGGCCGGCCAGCAACTCGGCCTCACCCAGGTGCGAGAGCAACTCGTGCTGCAGGGGCTCGTCACCGCGGGCCTCCGCCCGAACGAGCATCCGGTGCAGCCGATCGCGGGCCCGCTGCGCGTCGTCGATCGACTTCCACCAGATCGCGGGCACCGTGCTCGCCAGCCACGCGGGCTCGTCGCCCTCCAGGCACAGCGCCCGCTCCAGCAGGTCGGTACGCGGCGCCCGGCCGAGGCGTACCTCCTGGAAGAAGAGCAGGAGCAGGGCGGCCGCGAGCAGGTCGTGCTCGCCGTCGCGGCCGTCCAACAACGCGGCGGCGGCTTCGGCGTGCGCCCGCGCGGCCTCGGTGTGGTCGTCGAAGACGGCCAGGTGGGCGTGGACGCGGCCGGCCACTGCGGAGCCCGGTCGGGCCGCCGTCAGGGCCCGGGTGCCGATCTCCACCGCCGCCTGGCCGGCCTCGCCGCTGGACCAGGCGACGACGGCGCGCAGCAGCAACGCCTCGGCCCGTAGGTCGCCGGTGAAATCGGCGGCGACCGCCTCGGCCGTCTGCCGGGCCGCCGGGAGGTCACCGCTGTCCAGCCGGCAGCGCGCCGCCGCCAGCCGCCGCCGGCCCAGCAGTGCCCGGTCCTCGACCGGGGTGAGCTGGCTGGCGCGCTCGTGCAGATCGGCGGCGAGGTCGGGCGCACCCCGGCTGTGCCAGCGCTCGGCCGCGGCGGCGAGGGTCTCCGCGACGACCGGGTCGGGTGCTGTCGTGCACAGCGCCAGGTGCCGGGCCCGCTCGTCCGGGTCGGCCACCAGCTCGGCCAGTCGGTGGTGCAGGCGGCGGCGGACCCCGGGCGGGATGCCGGCCCGTACGGCGGCGGCGTGCACCGGGTGGGTGAACCGCACACCCGTCGGTGTCACCACGATCAGCCCGGCCTCCTCGGGCGCGTCCAGCGCGGCGGCGGGCACCCCGGCCGCGGACAGGTCGACGAGCGTGGGCACGGTCAGCAGGGCGGCCAGTCGGAGCGCGTCGCGGCTGGGCGGGGGCAACCCGGCGACGACGTCAGCGAGCAGGTGGTGCATGGACGCGGCCACCGGCAGATCGTCGCCGGGCGAGGGGTGGCGTGGCAGCCGCTGCATGGCGCGGACCACCTCGATGGTCAGCAGCGGATTACCCCCGGCCTCCCGGGCCACCCGGACCAGCATCGGTCGGGTGAGCGTGACGCCGAGCTGGTCGCGCAGGACGTGGTGCAGCGCGCCGACGTCGAGTGGCGGCAGCTCCACCCGGTCGAGTCGGTTGCCGTGGCGGCCGTCGTCGAGCCCGAGCGGCACGTCCTCGCTGTCGCCCTGGCCGCGTCGGCGACTCACCAGCACGCTCAGGCCCGCCACCCGGCGCAGCGCGTACCGCAACGCGCGCTCGCTCGGCCGGTCCAGCCACGGCGCGTCGTCCACTGCCACCAGCGTCCCCGGGTGGGGGCCGGTCGTGGCGGCTTCCAGGAGTGTCCGGGTCGCCGCCCCGACCACCCGGGTGTCGACGGCCTCCCGGACGGTGCCGGAGAGGAGCACGACCTCGGCCGCGGCCCGCTGCGGCCCGGGCAGCGCGGTGACCCGGTCGGCGAGCGGACGCAACAGGTCGGCCAGGGCGGCGTAGGGAAGCTCCGCCTCGGCCTCGGTGGGCGCGCAGCTGAGCACCAGCCACCCCGCCTGGGTGGCGTGCCCGACCAGCGCCCGCCAGAGTTCGGATTTGCCGATGCCGGCAGGCCCCTCCACCAGCACCGGCCCGGATCGGCCCAGGTGCCGCCAGGCCCGGTCGAACACCTCGTCCCGCCCGACGATGGCGCGTCGCATGGGGGAATTCTGGCATCGGCGACGGTCGCCGGGGCATCCCGCCAACGGGTGATCGGGGATGGAACGGCCGCCCCGAGCAGTCGGCCGTCGTCGCCGGAGACGCACCGACATCGACTCGCCGAGCACCATCGATGTTCCCGGTCAGGCCTGGGCGGCGACGAGGAACATCGGCACGACGACGAGGATCCGGTTCGCGTTGGCACGCTCGGCCTGCTCGGCGAGCCAGCCCTCCTCGTCGGTGATCCGCTTCAACACGTCGAGCGCGGTGTCGTCGGCGAACACGGCGGTGTGCACCTCGACGACCGGGTCGGTGAAGCCGGCGTCGAGCAGCAGGTTGCGATACCCGCGGGCGACGCGCGGCGACGGCATCGAGTCCGCCTTCGCGTGGACCAGCCGACGGGTGGTCTCCGAGTCGTCCGAGTCAATGGCGATCAGGTCCCAGTCCTGGCCGAGCAGCACGGCTCGGCCGCCTGGCGTGAGCACCCGCCGGGCCTCGGCCACGGCGAGTGCCGGGTCGTCGAGCGCATGCAACACCTTGTCCGCCCGGTAGTAGCTGGCCGATCCGGTCTCGATCGGCAGCGCGGTGGCGTCGCCGACGTGGAACTCGCCGGCCGGCCAGCGCGTCCGGGCCACGGCGATCATGTCGGGATCGAGGTCGACGCCGACCGCGTGGGCTCCGCGCTCGGCCAGCTCGGCTACGGCGCGGCCACCGCCACAGCCAACATCGACGACGGTTCGGCCGGTGAGGTCGCCGAGCAACTCGTAGGAGCGGGCGCGCAGTTCGACGGCTGCGGACTCGCTCTCGATGGCATCGAGGACAGCGAGAAGACTGGACATGCCCGCCATGGTCGGACTTAATGTCGACATGACGTCAAGCCCGATGACGATCGGCGAGGTGGCCAATCACTTCGGCCTGCCGGCGCACGTCCTGCGGCACTGGGAATCGGTGGGCCTGCTCCGCCCCGCCCGGGTCACCGGCGGCCGTCGCCGCTACACCCGCGACGACCTGTTCCGGGTGGCGTCGATCCTGCGCGCGAAACAGGCCGGTCTGTCCCTGCCGGACATCCGGGCGTTCCTCACCGCGGGCGACCCCGCCGTCCGCAAGGACGTGCTGCGCCGCAACCACGGCGCGTTGCGGGCCAGGATGGCCGCGCTGCAGTCGGCGCTCGACCTGCTGGAGGCCGGGCTGAACTGCTCACACGAAGACGTCTCGACCTGCCCGAACTACCGCACCCGGTTGGCGGAGCTGGTGGAGGTCGGGGGCAGTGGCTAGCCGTCGATGCGGGTGATGTTGCGGATCTTGTTGGACGCGTCCAGGGCGGCCACCTTGTACGCCTCGGCCAGCGTCGGGTAGTTGAACACCGCGTCGATCAGGTAGTCGATGGTGCCGCCGCAGCCCATCACGGCCTGACCGATGTGGACGATCTCGGTGGCGGCGGTGCCGAACACGTGCACCCCGAGCAGTCGGCCGTCGTCGGGGGAGACGAGCAGCTTCAACATGCCGTACGAGTCACCCACGATCTGACCCCGGGCCAACTCGCGGTAGCGGGCGATGCCCACCTCGAACGGGGTGGAGCTCTCGGTGAGCTGCGCCTCGGTCTGCCCGACGAAGCTGATCTCCGGGATCGTGTAGATGCCGATCGGTTGCAGGCCGTGCATCTCCCGGATCGGCTCGCCGCAGGCGTGTTGCGCGGCCAGCCGGCCCTGCTCCATCGAGGTGGACGCGAGCGCGGGGAAGCCGATCACGTCGCCGACCGCGTAGATGTGCTCCACCGAGGTGCGGTAGTTGCCGTCGACGGTGATCCGGCCGCGTCGGTCGGCCGCCAGCCCGGCCGCCTCCAGCGCCAGGTCGTCGGTCTGGCCCTGCCGGCCGGCCGAGTACATCACCGTGTCGGCGACGATCTTCTTGCCGCTCTTGAGGACGCACAGCGCCGCCGTCTGGTGTTTCTCCACGGCGGCCACCTCCTCGCCGAAGCGGAACGCCACCGACAGGTCGCGCAGGTGGTACTTGAGTGACTCGACGATCTCGTCGTCGCAGAACTCCAGCATCCGGTCGCGGCGCTCCACCACCGTCACCTTCGTGCCGAGCGCGGCGAACATCGAGGCGTACTCCATGCCGATCACGCCCGCGCCGACCACGACCATGCTGCGGGGTACGGCCTGGAGGTTGATGACGCCGTCGGAGTCCACGATGGTCCGGTCGTCGAAGTCGACGCTGTCCGGGCGGGCCGGGCGGGTGCCAGCGGCGATGACGATCTTGTCGAAGGTCACCCTGGACTCGCGGCCGGAGCCGCCGTCGACCCAGATCGAGTGCGCGTCGGCGAACCGCCCGGTGCCGGTGATCATCGCGACCCGGTTGCGCGCCAGCTGGTTGCGGATGACGTCGGTCTGCCGGGTGATGACGTGCTGGGTCCGGGCGGCCAGGTCGCTGACCGTGATCTCCTCCTTGACCCGGTAGCTGCTGCCGTACAGGTCCCGCTGGCTCAGGCCGGTCAGGTAGAGCACGGCCTCGCGCAGGGTCTTGGAGGGGACGGTGCCGGTGTTGATGCACACCCCACCGATCATGTCGCGGCGGTCCACGATGCCGACCCGCCGGCCGAGCTTGGCGGCGGCGATCGCGGCCTTCTGACCGCTGGGTCCGGAACCCAGCACCAACAGGTCGTAGTCATACACAGGCGTTAGCGTCGCAAGATGTCCTGACGCGCGCCAGACTTCGTACCCGAGTGTTACTCACCCGCCACCGTGCAGGTGCCGCCGTTGAGCGTGACCTCCTCCGGCGGCTGCGACCCGGTGGCGACGAACCCCAGCGACACCGTGCCGCCGGGCGGGATCAGCGCGTTGTGGCGGACGTTGCGCACCCGCAGGTAGCTGCTGTCGCGGTCGACGACCTCCGCGCCCCACAGGCTGCGCAGCTGCTGGGCGGCGTAGAACCGCCACCGCATCGTCCAACCGTCGATCGCCGTCGAGCCGGTGTTGGTGACCAGGAGGCGTGCCACCAGACCGTCGGGCCACTGCCCGACGGTCGAGCGGACCGTGCAGCTCGGCGGTGGCGGCAGCGTGGTCACGGTGACCGGCGCGGACATCGGTGACAGGTGGCCGGCCTCGTCGCGGGCCTGCACCACGAAGGTGTACGTGGTGCTCGGCGTCAGCCCGCTGATCTGGGTGCTGTTGCGCCCGGGCGGGTACTGGTACACCTCGCTGACCCGGGTGAGGGCGCCGCCGGCGTCGACCCGGAACACCTCGTACCGGTCGAGGGCGACGTTCTCGACCGAGTGCGCCCAGCGCAGCCACAGCAGCGTGGCGGCGACGTCGTAGGCGACCGGTTGGCCGGGTGCGCCGGGCGGTTGGTCGTCTCCCGGTGGCATGGTCACCCGCAGGGTCGGGTCGGACAGCGACCGGTTGCCGGCCGCGTCCACCGCCGCGACGGAGAAGACGTACGTGCGCGACGGCCGCAGGCCGGTGATCCGGATGCTGGTGGTGTCGGTCGAGTACTGGGCGCCGAAATCCTCGAACCGGACGCCGACCGGGTAGCTGACCACGCCGACGTTGTCGGTCGCGGGCGCCCAGGTCAGCTCGATCCAGGTGGTGTCGACGGCGACGACGGTGATCGGGCCGGGGGCGGTGGGTCGTTCGGTGTCCGCAGTGGCGTACGCCGGGGTCGCGCCCGCCGCCAGCAGTGTCGCCGTGAGCACGCAGGCGGTCAGCGCGGCGGCCCTGGATCGGACGCCGCGCACCTGATGATCGCGCATGATGCTTGCCTCGCTTCCGGGTGACCGCAGCGGACCAGTCATCGACTTCTGACGATGTTAGGCCACTGCTGGTCGCACCGTTGCCCCGTCAGCCGACGAGGCGCCGTTCCCAGGCCCAGGCGGCGATCTCGACCCGGTTGCGGGCCTTGAGCTTCATCTGCACGCTCGCCAGATGGGTCTTGACAGTGCCCACGGCGATGAAGAGCCGGGTGGCGATCTCGGCGTTGGTCAGGCCGCGGGCGACGAGCTTCACGACGTCGAGTTCCCGTGGCGACAGCCCGCCGTCGTCGCGCGCCGGGGCCGGTGAGCTGAGGTGCTCCAACAGCCGTACCGTGATCGAGGGGCTGATCAGCGCGTCGCCGGACACCGCCGCGCGGACCGCCTCCACCAGCAGGGCCGGGCCCGAGTCCTTGAGCAGGAAGCCGCAGGCACCGTTGGCGAGCGCGGTGTGCACGTACTCGTCAAGGTCGAAGGTCGTCACCACGACCACCCGGACCGGGTCGGTGACACCTGCTCCGGCGAGCAGCCGCAGCGCCTCGAGACCGTCGAGGCGGGGCATCCGGATGTCCAGCAGCACCACGTCCGGGCGCAGTCGTCGGGCCAGTTCGACAGCCTGCACCCCGTCGGCGGCCTCGCCCACCACCTCCATGTCCGACTGGGCGCCGATGATCATGCCGAAGCCGGTCCGGACCATCGCCTGGTCGTCGGCGATCAACACCCGGATCACCGGGCCACCGCCGCGGACAGCGGGAACGCCGCGTCGAGCACCCAACCACCGACGACGCCGGGCCCGGCGGTGATCGTGCCGCCGAGCGCACGGACCCGCTCGGTGAGACCGATCAGACCGAAACCGTGCCCCCGGGCCGGCGCGGTGCGCGGCGACGCACCGTCGTCGGCGACCCGGACCAGCAACCAGTCCGGGGTACGCCGCACGACCACGTCCACGGACCGGGCGTCCGGCGCGTGCTGACGGGTGTTGGTCAGCCCTTCCATCACCACCCGGTACGCCGACGTCGAGACCTCCACCGGCAGTCCGGTCAGGTCACCGTCCACGTGCAGCGTGGCCGGCGCGTTCGCCGCGCCGTTGAACCCGGTCAGCAGTGGCTCCAACTCGGTCACCCCGGCCAGCGGGGCCAGTGGCGCGTCCGGCGGAGCGTCCGGGTTACGTAGGATCCCGACCATCCGCCGCATCGAGGCCATCGTCTCCGCGCCGGCCCGCTCGATCTGCTCCAGGGCGACGATCACCCGCTGCGGGTCCTGTTCGGCGACGAACCGGGCGCCCTGCGCCTGCACCACGATCCCGGTCACGTGGTGGGCGATGAAGTCGTGCAGGTCACGGGCGAACTCCGCGCGCTGCTCCGCCCGGACCAGCGCGATCGCCCGCGCCCGGCCGGCGGCGATCACCCGCAGGTAGAGCCCCACCCCGGCGGCGCCGGCCGCCGCGAGCGCCTGGAGCAGTCCGAAGATCACCAGCAGGCTGTCGGTGCCGACGCGCAGCGGCATCGCTGCCACGGCGAGCCCGGCGGTCACCGCCGCCCACGGGGCGAGCCGGGGCGCACCCCAGCGGCTCACCACGAAGACCACGCCGATCAGCCCGGCCGACTCGGCGAGTCCCCAGGTGCGGGCGATCAGGATGCCGCCGCCTGCGGAGAGGAGCACCACCCCTGCGGTCACCGCCAGTGAGGCCGCGGCGAGGGCCAGTGCGGCCATCGGCAGCCGGCGCGAACCCGGTCGGTGCACCGGCAGCCAGAGCGGCACCGTCGCCACCGCCAACCCCACCGGCACCAGCAGGAGCAGAAGAGCCGAGATCCGGCGGTCGTCCGCCGTGCCGGCCGTGAAGTCGAACAGAGCGAGGAGGCCAAAGGCCACCAGCCCGGCCGCCTGGGCCAGGCGTACCCACAGACGGCGAAGATCCGGAGCGCTCATGGTGACCCAGCGTAGCCAGCCGGGCGGAGCTGCCGGATCGGCCAAAAGGCAGACCCGGCGGCGGCGATACCCGGCCCCGGGCCGATGCGCCAACCCCACGGCGGCGGCGACGCTTCCCCGGTCACCACGCAGCCACTGGAGGAACGATGACAACCCACGCCCCGCCGCAGACCAGCCACGCCGCGGTCGCCGCGGTCGACCTGGTGAAGGTGTACGGCAGCGGCGAGACCGCCGTCCGTGCCCTGGACGGGGTCTCGGTCGGCTTCGGCCGGGCCGAGTTCACCGCGATCATGGGCTCGTCCGGGTCCGGCAAGTCGACTCTGATGCACTGCCTCGCCGGACTCGACACGGCCACCTCCGGACGCGTCCTGCTCGGCGGCACCGAGCTGACCGGCCGGTCGGACCGGACCCTGACCCGGGTACGCCGGGAGCGGATCGGCTTCGTCTTCCAGTCCTTCAACCTGCTGCCGCAGCTCACCGCCGCGCAGAACATCACCCTGCCGCTGGACCTCGCCGGTCGGCGGCCCGACGCCGACCTCCTCGCGCACCTGGTGCGGGTGCTGGGCCTCGGCGACCGGCTGAACCACCGTCCCAGCGAGCTGTCCGGTGGCCAGCAGCAGCGGGTCGCGCTGGCCCGGGCGCTGGTGGCCCGGCCCGAGGTCGTCTTCGCCGACGAGCCGACCGGCAATCTCGACTCCCGCTCCGGCGCGGAGGTGCTCACCATCCTGCGCGACTCGGTACGCGACCTCGGCCAGACCGTCGTCATGGTCACCCACGACCCGATCGCCGCCGCGTACGCCGACCGGGTGGTGCTGCTCGCCGACGGGCGGCTGGCCGGCGAAATCGACAAGCCGGACCAGGTGTCGGTCACCGACGCCCTGCGTGAGCTGGCGGCCCGGGCATGAGGGCGACGGTGTTGCGGACCCAGACGGCCGCCGCGGCCCGGCGGCCCGGCCGGCTGATCCTGACCGGCCTGGCGATCCTGGTCGCGTCGTTCGTCGTCTTCGGCACCGTGCTGGTGCAGCAGATCACCGAGCGGACCGTGCGGGACAACCTCAGTGGCACCCCGGCCGTCACCGACCTGGTGATCGGCAGCCCCGGCGTGCCGCCACCCACCGTGGCGGACGTGCGGCAGATCCGGGCCGTGCCCGGGGTGGCCGAGGCGGTGGCCCGGGCGTCGGCCGGGATCTCCGTCGGCGAGGGTTACCTCAACCTCCAGTCCGATCCGGGCACCGGCCCGCTGAGCACGGTACGGGTGATCGAGGGCAGCTACCCGGACCAGCCCGGCGAGATCGCGGTCACGCCGCGCACCGCCGAGCGGCTCGGGCTCTCGGTCGGCACCACCACCAGCGGTACCGGCGGTGAGCTCACCGCCCCCGCCGCACTCACCGTGACCGGCGTGGTGGAGACCGCCGCCGACGCCGGCTACGACACGTACGCCCCGGACAACGCCGTGATCACCTGGGCGCGCCTCACCGGCGTGGAGCGCGTCGACCTGCGGGTTGCCGCCGACGCCTCGACGGAGGTCGTCCGCCAACGGGTGACCGCGGCGGTCGCCGGCCAGCCGATCCGCTCCGGCGCCGAGGTGCGCGAGGCCGAGGCCAACGCGGCGGCCGAGGAGGTCGGGCGACTCTTCATCCTGGTCGGCATGTTCGTCTCCATCGCCGTCGTCGCCGCGGCGCTGGTGGTCACCTCGACCTTCCGCATCGTCTTCGCCCAGCGGATGCGGCAGCTCGCGCTGCTGCGGGCGGTCGGCGCGAGTCGGGGCACCCTGGTGCGGGCCCTGACCGCCGAGGGAGCCCTGACCGGGCTGGTCGCCGGCGTCGTCGGGGTCGTCAGCGCCCTCGCCCTCGGGTACGCGCTGCCGGCGGTGCTGCGCGCCACCGGCCGCGCGGTCTCCGCGCCGGGCCTGCCACTGGCGACGGCGGTCCTGGTGGTGATCGGTGCTGTCGTGCTCACCGTGCTGGCCGTGCTGGCACCGGCGCTCTCGGCCGCCCGGGTCTCCCCGCTGGAGGCGCTGCGGACGGCGAGCACCACCGCCGGCCGACGCGGCATCGGGGTCCTGCGTCTGGTCGGCGGGCTGCTCCTGGCCATCGGGGCGACCCTGGCGGCGGTCGCGACGATCAGTCAGTTGCCGAAGCCGGACCAGTCGGGCTACGACCCCGCGATGCCGATGCTGCTGCTGGTCGGGTCCGGCGCGCTGGCGTTCTTCGCCCTGGTCGCCCTCGGTCCGCTGCTGGTACGCCCGGTGCTGGCAGTGGTCGGTTGGCCGCTGCGCCAGCTCGGGCCGCTCGGGCGGATGTCGGTCGGTGGCATCGGCGGGGCACCGCGCCGGGCGGCCGCGGTCTCCGTCGTGGTCGCGCTGGGCACGACCCTGATCTCCGGGGTGGTCATCGGCGGCACGTCGTTGCAGGTCCTCGCCGACCGCGAGATGGCGCTCGCGGCCCCCACCGACTTCGAGGTCACCGGCAACGGTCAGGCGCTGCCGCCGGCTGTGGTGAGTCGGGCCGAGGCGGCGCACGGCGCGCTGGCCCGGGTGGTGCCGTACCGCAAGGTCGACGACGCCACGCTGCTGCGCGGCGCCGACAGGCTCGGCGCCGTCGAGTCCGGCTATCCGATGAGCGACCTGGACGTGGCGGCGCTGCCGAGCACCGGCGACCTGGACGTGGCCCAGGGCAGCCTGGACGATCGCGGCCCCGGCCGGATCGTGCTCAACAGCTGGGTCGCGCGGGACGCGGGTCTGCGGGCCGGCGACACCGCGACGCTCGCCGTCGCCAACCGCCGGGTCGACGTCCGGGTGGTCGCGGTGCTGCCCGGTGACGGGCCGCTGCACGCGGGCATCCTCGCCGACCCGGCCGACCTGGACCGGCTCGGCGTGCCGTCGGCGTACACCGGTCTGCTGGCCGACGCGGCCGGTGCCGGCGAGGACGGCCGCACCGCCGGCGTGCGGGCGCTGCGGCAGGCGATCGCGGGCAGCGACGGGGTGGGCCTCACGGTGCTCGCCGACGAACGGGACCGCAACGACGCGTTGGTGCGCACCCTGGTCTGGATCGCGGTCGGTCTGGTCAGCCTGACCGTGCTGATCGCGGTCGTCGGGGTGGGCTCCACGACCGCGCTGTCGGTGGTCGAGCGGGTACGCGAGTCCGGGCTGCTCCGGGCGATCGGGCTGTCCCGGACGGGTCTGCGCACCATGTTGACTGTCGAGTCCGGCCTGTACGGGTTGATCGGCGCGAGCATCGGCCTGGTGCTGGGCGTCCCGTACGCCTGGTTGGCGGTGCAGGCCCTCGGGATCGCGGCACCGCTGACCGCGCCGCTGCTGCCGCTGGCCGGGCTGTTCGTGGTGCTGGTCGGGCTGACCGCGCTGGCCGGGGTGCTGCCGGCCCGTCGGGCGTCGCGGGTCAGCCCGGTGGTGGCGCTGGGGACTGACGGCTGAGCACCGCCGTGGGGTGGCGTCGGTTGTCGGCGCCGCCCCACGGCGGCCTGGTCAGTTGGGGTTGTTGGCGTGGGTCAACGTCTCCCAGGCGACGAAGAGGTTGTTGGTTCCGGCCGGACGTTGTTGCAGCGTGAGGGTCTGGGTGTTGGTCATGACGTTGCCCAACCGGTTGCTCATCGCGTTGAAGCCGACCTCGGTGATCGGGCCGAGGCCCCGGGTGAGGCTGCCGCCGCAGAGCCAGGAGGGCGGCGCCTCGCCGAGCTGGTAGCGCGAGTGGAAGCCGAGCGCCTGACGCAGTCGCTCGCCGACCTGCGGGTACAGGTCCCGGCCCTGGATCCGGGAGGTCTCCGCGACGTGTGAGATGGCGGAGATCCCGTACCCGGTGTGGACGAAGTCGCGGCAGGTCTCCTGGGCCAGGCCGGCGACGAAGGTGGACTGGCCCTGCCAGTAGCCGATGATCTCCGCGCTGGTGTCCAGACCGCTGCCGGGCGTGGTGTACGGCAACGCGCCGTCGCTGGGCAGGTACACGAAGGCCCGGGTGCGGTTGAGGAAGCGGGTGACCGCCGCGTCGTAGGCGCTGCGGTCGTCCAGGAACACCGCGATGCCGACGGCGGCCTCCATCATGGTCAGTTCCCAGTTGCCGTTGCTGTTCGAGCCGTTGCGCACCATCGGCAGGTAGACGGTGCGCAGCATGGTGGCGAAGCGGCTGGCGTTGGGCCAGCTCGGGTACGTGTACTTGATGATCTCGGCGGCCCGGGGCCAGACCGAGGCGGCCCAGCCGGTCTGCAGCGGGGCGTTGCTGCCGGTGTGGGCGGTGATCGTGGCCGACCACGCGTCCATGATCTGGATGGACTTCTGCGCGTACCGGGCGTCCCCGGTGACGTACCAGGCCAGCGCGTCGGTGTACGCGGCGATCGCGTCCTCACGCTCGTCGGTGCAGCCGTTGTTCGGGTTGGAGTAGGAACCGCACTCGACCACCGAACGGGGGGCCGGGGTACGCGACAGGGAGGCGTACCGGCTGCCCATCATCTGGTTGTAGGCCGCCGCCCACGGCTGCGCGCCGGCCTGGACCCGACCCCGGACGAAGTCGAGCTGGCCTCGGCTGACCAGCACGCCGGGGTGGGTGAAACCGGTAGAGGGCGGTGGAGTCGTGCCGCCGCCGCTGGGCAGCGTCCAGGTCTGGTTGGCGGCGCCGGTGCAGCTCCAGATCTGCAGCGGGGTGCCGTCGGTCGAGCTGGGACCGGTGGCGTCGAGGCACTTGCCGGAGGCCGGGTTGACCAGTTGGCCGGCGTTGGGCGACCACTGTTGCGCCCCGGTGCCGTTGCAGTCGTAGATCTGCACCCGGGCGCCGTTCGCCGTGCTGGCGGCCGCGATGTCCAGGCACTTGCCCAGCGCCCGGATGGTGCCGTCGTCGGCCACCGTCCACTGCTGTGCGGTGGAGCCGTTGCAGGTGAAGAGCTGGACCTGGGTGTTGTTGGCCGGGTTCGCGGCGGCCACGTCGACGCACTTGCCGCCGTACCCGGTGATGGCGCCGGTCGCGGCCGCCGTGGCGGGTGCCGCGCCGACGACCATCGCGGCCGGTACGGCGAGCAGGGCCGCGGCGAGCGCGGAGGTCAGTCTGATGCGGGGGTGGCGGGGCACGGGCCCGGCCGGTCGTCGCGCCATGTCGGGGTCCTTCCGGGGCGGCGAAATAACTGTAAAGTGTGTTAATCATTACAGTCGTACACACCGATATCAATGTCTTCGTCGCCACGGATGCCGTTACGGGTGCATCGACGCGCCCTTGAGCACCTTGTCCACCACGTTGCGTGGCGCGTGCAGCGCCAGGCCCACCAGGTCGAGCTTCTCCCGTCCGACCGCACGGACGGCGGCGCGGTTGTCCCGGTCGTTGCCGGTGGCGAACAGCTCGGCCGTGAAGATCGTCAGCCGTAGGCCCCGGGCGAGGGCGCGTGAGTGTGCGCCGACCACCGTCGCCCGATCCCCGGCGAACACCAGCACCGGCTGGCCGAACATCGGCAGGTAGCGGGTGTCGTCAGCGTCCCGGTACTCCTCGCCGAGCAACTCGGGCAGGGTGCTCGCGATGCCGCTGACCAGGAAGGCGGTGACGTTCAGCCGTTGCCAGCTCGCCAGGTCGTCCCGGAGCAGTACGGCGATCTTGGTGGGAAAGCGGATCGGTTCGGTCATGGCGTCGAGCCTGCCCGCCCCGACGCCGCCCGGTCTTGTACGTTCTTAGCGTGGCCACCAGCCCGGCTGGCTCGCACGTCAGCGCATGGCGACCCGCGGTAGCCGGGGTCGCCGAGGTCTTCCACGCCCATTTCGTGGACCACGCCTACCCCCGGCACATCCACGAGGTGTGGACCCTGTTGATCGTCGACGACGGCGCGGTCAGCTTCGACCTGGACCGGCACCGGCACGGCGCGCTGCGCACGTCGGTCACCCTGCTGCCGCCGCACGTCCCGCACGACGGCAGCTCCGCCACCCCGGACGGCTTCCGCAAGCGGGTCCTCTACCTGGACACCTCCGCGCTCGACGCCGAGCTGATCGGCCGGGCCGTGGACGAGCCGGACCTGGCCGATCCGCAGCTGCGCGACCGGATCCACCACCTGCACCGGGCGCTGGCCGCGCCCGGCGACGAGTTCGAGGCCGAGAGCCGCCTCGCGCTCATCCTGGACCGGCTACGCCGCCGGCTGCGCCAGCGCCCTCCGGTCCATGGCCAGCCGGCCGGACGCGGTCTCGCGGTCCGACTACGGGAGCTGCTGGACGCCCGGACCGTCGAGGGCGTCACGCTGGGGGAGGCCGCGCGGCTGCTGCACGCCCACCCGACCCACCTGGTCCGGACCTTCACCCAGGTGTACGGCGTGCCACCGCACTCGTACCTGACCGGTCGTCGGGTCGAGCTGGCCCGGCGTCTGCTCCTCGCCGGGCAGCGGCCCGTCGAGACCGCCGTCGCGGCCGGGTTCTACGACCAGGCGCACCTGGGTCGCCACTTCCGGCGCTACCTGGGCGTCAGCCCGGCCCGTTACCCCGCCCGGGGCTGATCGGACGGGTCAGACGAGCTGGCCGCCGATGACGGAGAGCAGCCGCAGCTTCTCGTCGCTGGGCGACCCGGGCACGGCGGTGAAGACCAACAGCGTCTGTGACTGGTCCGGGTCGACCAGCGTCTGGCAGTGCAGCTCCAACGCCCCGACCTCCGGGTGCACGAAGTGCTTGGGTGGGCAGTAGCCGGCCGGCACCGGGTGTTCGCTCCACAGCCGCGCGAACTCGACGCTCCGGGCCAGCAGGTCGTCGACGAGTGCGGCGGCCCGCGAGCCGCGCCCGTCACGGGTGTACGCCGCGTGCAGGTGCGCCACGAGCAGGCGGCTCTGCGTCTGGTGGTCCTGCGCCGGGTGCAGCTGCCGTGCCGTCGGGTCGGTGAACCAGCGGTGGTGGGCGCTGCGCGCCAGGCCGGTGTACCGGGTCTCGTCACCGAGCAGCGCGACGGCCGGCGCGGTCTGCGCCAGGGTCTCGCCCAGGTGGTTCACGACCTGGGCCGGGGTGTCGTGCATCCGGTCGAGGATCCGCATCATGCCCGGGTTCACGTGATCGGCGCGCAGCGCCCGACGTGGAACCGCGTGCCCGGCGAGTTGGAACAGGTGGTCGCGTTCGGCGAGGGAGAGCCGCAGGCCACGAGCGAGCGCGGCGAGCATCTGCTCCGAGGGGTGCGGCCCACGCTGCTGCTCCAACCGGCTGTAGTAGTCGGTGGACATTCCGCTCAACGCGGCGACTTCCTCGCGTCGGAGCCCTCCGGTGCGTCGGCGCGGCCCCCGGGGCAGCCCGACGTCCTCGGGCTGGAGGGCCTCGCGGCGGGTGCGCAGGAAGCTCGCGAGTTGGGCGCGGTCCACGGGTGTCTCCAATCATGCGCGCCGGCAGGAGCCGGCCTGTTCACTGCAACAGGCGAGCCCGGGGACAGTGTTCCGCCGGCCCCAAGATCGCACGGGATCCTGGGGCCGGCAGGGCCGGCAGGGCCGAGATCAACACGGGTTTGCGGAAATCGCGGTGTCGAGGCCATGGTGATACCCCGACTTCATGGAATCCGAGTCGATCATCACCGCTCTCCCGACAAGCGGGAGAATCTGACCGAATGATGGGCCGACAGCCCGGTCAGCGCTGGATGGACTTGGTCTCCAGGAACTCCTCCAGGCCCATCCGGCCGAACTCGCGGCCGTTGCCGGAGTGCTTGTAGCCGCCGAACGGGGCGAGCGGGTTCCAGTGGCCGGCGTTCACGTCGACCTGGCCCACGCGCAGCCGCCGGGCGACGGCGAGGGCGTGCTCCGGCTCACCGAAGACGCCGCTGGTCAGGCCGTACACCGTGCCGTTGGCGATGGCCACGGCCTCCTCCTCGTCCGCGTAGGGGATGATCGTCAGCACCGGGCCGAAGATCTCCTCCTGGGCGATCGCGGAGGCCGGGTCGACGTCGGCGAAGATCGTCGGCTGGACGTAGGCCCCGACGGTCAGCCCCTCGGGCCGCTGCGGGCCGCCGAACACCAGCCGGGCACCGTCGGCGATGCCCCGCTCGATGTACCCGACCACCTTCTGTCGGTGCGCCTCGGACGCCATCGGGCCGATCCGGGTGGCCTCGTCGCCCGGGTCGCCGACGGTGTACTGCTTCGCGGCCTCGACGGCCAACGCCACGACCTCGTCCTGCCGGGAGGCGGGCACCAGCATCCGGGGCCAGGCGCCGCAGACCTGACCGCCGTTGCTGAACGCCATCATCAGGCCCCGCTCGACAGCGGCGGGCAGGTCGGCGTCGTCCAGGATGATGTTCGCCCCCTTGCCGCCCAGCTCCAGCGCGACCCGCTTGACGCTCGCCGCGGCCACCGCGGAGATGCGCTGCCCGGCGCGGGTGGAGCCGGTGAACGAGATCATGTCGATGTCCGGGTGGGCGGAGATCGCCTCGCCGACCGTCGCGCCGGTGCCGTAGACGACGTTGAAGACGCCCGCCGGTACGCCGGCCTCGGCGGCGCTCTCGGCGAGGATGCGCGCGGTCAGCGGGGCGTTCTCGGACGGCTTGAAGACCATCGTGTTGCCGGCGAGCAGGGCCGGGGCCAGCTTGGAGACGATCTGCTGCAGCGGGAAGTTCCACGGCGTGATCGCGCCGACCACGCCGATCGGCTCGCGGACGATCAGCGAGTTGCCGACCTCCTCGGTCCAGGCGAAGTCGTCGGCCAGGCCGGCGATGGATTCGAGCACCGCGGCCGGGAAGGCGACCTGGGCGGTGCGGGACATGCCGATCGGCGAGCCCATCTCGGCGGTGATCGCCTGGGCGATCTCCTCGGTACGGGCGGCGAGGCCGGCGCCGAGGCGGCGCAGCACGTCCGCCCGGTGCTGCGGGGTGGTCGCCGACCAGGCCGGGAAGGCGGCCCGGGCGGCGGCGACGGCGCGCTCGACGTCGGCGGCGGTGCCGGCCGGGGTCTCGGTGACGACCTCGCCGGTGGCCGGGTTCACGACGGGAAGGGTGCCGGCGGAGCCGGTGACGGTCTCGCCGCCGATCCAGTGGCCGGCGACGGTGTGGGTGGAAGGTGTCATGGACCGACCGTCGCACCGTGCCGGAACCCCAACCAGGTGCGGTTCATCCAGGGTTTCGCGATCCCTGGCTGGGGTCCGGCCCCCCTCAGAGCGCGAGGACGATCCGGCCGGCGGCGGCGCCGGCGTCCTGCCGGGGCCAGGCGCCCGCGACGGCGACGGGCGGGTCGTCGCCGCCATCAACGTGACGGTGCACGCCGCCGAGACCTCGGTGGAGACCCTGCGCGAGGAGTACCTGCCGGGGTTGCTGCGTGCCGCCGCCGACATCGGGCACGACCGGGCGCTCACCGCCGCCGTGCCGGTGGTCACCGCCTAGGGCATGTCCTGTCGATCTTGGTGGCCGCTGGGCAGACCGTGTGGGTAGGGTGCTCGCCATGATCGAGGCCCCCGCATGCCGTTGACGAATCCTTGGCTGGCCGAGCCCACGCCGGCGAAGCGGCTCGATCGTGAACGACTTGAAGAGCGCATTCTCAACCTGCTGTCGTCACAGAACATGTGCGTGCTCGCGACCACGGGTCCGGACGGGCCGCTGGCCACCCCGGTGCGGTACTACCCGCTCGGCTTCACGGTGCTGTTCACGGCCGTGCCGCGTTCGCCGAAGATGCGCAACATCGCTGCCGATCCGCGGGTGTCCGTCGGGATCTTCGCGCCGCTGGTCGGGCTGGCCAGCAGCCGCGGGGCCCAGCTGTTCGGAGCTGCCAGGGCGCTTGAACCGGGGCATTCGGACCGTGCGCACTATTGGGAAGCGTTCCGATGGGAGAACGAGCACGCCGAGCGGGGGCGATCGCTGTCCGAGCCGCCCGAGGACACCCTGGTGGTCGTTGAGACGGAGCGGATTGTCTATACCGAACACTGGCTGCGACGTGAAGGGTTCGCACCCCGCCAGTTCTGGCGTCGCTGAAGATGGCTCTTCCTGCCAACCAGATCATGCAAGCCAGATGGTGGCGGCGACGAGGGCCGGGCTGGTCCGCAGCGTATCGATCATGATGACTGAAAGTGTCGTACGCGTGTTCTAGATTCGGCTCATGGTCGAGGAGTTGCCGCAGGCTGAGGACGCCATCGCGGCCTGCGCCGACACGGCCATCTGGGCGTTGTCCGAGGGTGAGCTGATCGCCGCGCTCGACACCGCGCACCGCATCGAGCAGCGTCTCGCCGCGGTGAAGCTGGCCCTGATCCGTGAGCTCGACGGCCGAGGCACCGCAACCACGCGCGGGGCATCCTCCATCGCGGTCTGGCTCCGCGAACGGTTACGCCTCACCATCCCGGCCGCTCGCCGCCTCGTCGACCTCGCCGCCGTCCTGGACACCGGCAACCCTGGCGTACGGCACGCGCTGGCCGATGGTCACATCACCATGGAGCAGGCCCGGGTGATCGCCGACACGGTCGACACCGTGCGGACCGCCGCGGGCCCCGAGGCAGCTGACAAGTCTCTCGGAGTGCTCGTTGAGTGGGCCGGGCAATTCGACCCGACCCTGTTGCGCAAACTCAGCACCCGCATCCTCGACCACGTCGCACCCGACATCGCCGACGCCGCAGCCGAAGCCGCCCTGGATTCCGCAGCCCGCCGCGCCACCCGTGACCGCCACCTCACCGTTTCCACCCTCGCCGGCGACCGGCTGCGACTCACCGGCATCCTCGACTCCGAGACCGCCGGGCTGCTCCGTGCCGCCATCGACCCCCTCAGCGCACCGTCGGGCCCTGATGACCAGCGCACTCCTGGGCAGCGCCGGCACGACGCCCTCAGCGACGTGTGCCGCCTCGCCCTGCGCACCGGTGAGCTGCCCGAGCACGGCGGTGATCCGGCCCAGGTCGTCGTCACGACCAGCTACGACGGGTTGATCCGGCAACTGGGCATCGGCACCCTCGACACCGGCCTGCGCCTCACTCCCGAGGCCGTGCGCCGCCTCGCCTGCGACGCCGCCATCCTCCCCACCGTCCTGGGCGGCGCCGGCCAACCACTCGACCTTGGTCGACAACGCCGCCTCATCACCGGCCCTCTCCGGCGAGCCCTGGTGCTGCGCGACCGTGGCTGCGCCTTCCCGGGTTGCGACCGACCACCGCGCTGGTGCGACGCGCACCACATCGAGCACTGGGCCGACGGCGGCGACACCAGCATCAACAACGCCGTCCTGCTCTGCGGCCACCATCACCGGCACCTGCACCACAGCGACTGGACCGTGCGCCTGGCAGGCGACGGCCATCCCGAATTCGTCCCACCGGCCTGGCTCGACCCCGAACAACTACCGCGCCGCAACCACTACCACCGACGAACGTGAGCACCACGAGCACGCAACGATCATCCCGGTCAGCAGGCCGATCGAGTGGTCAGCGCAGCGCGCCCTGATCCCGCCCGGGCAGCGAGGCGAGGCGCGGGACCAGGATCCGTACGCTGCTCTCGCCCTGACCCCGGTCGTCCCGGTTCTTCTGGTGAAGGCGGGGTTGCCCGCCGCGTTGCCGGTCCGCCGCGCAGCCGGCCCCTGGCGCGCGCCGGGCTGATCCGCCCGCTGCCCGTCCGGCTGGTCGCGCTGCTGGCTGAATCGCCACCCCGACGAGTGGCTGAAGATGGACGGCCGTTCGGATAGGCGGCCCGATGGTCACGAAAACCGGCGGCGAATCGTCACAACTGGCGGTTAGTCTGCCTCCGCGCGTCGCTGCCCCGGCACGTCGCGCCCCGCGCCCGGTAGGCGCGGCATCGCCGCCACCGCCCACCATCGGCCGGCTCAATCGATTTCAGGAGAGTTAGTGACACAGCAATCCATTGCGACATCGGACAAACTCGACGGTGCGGTGCTCAAGGTGGCGGGCGTCGTCGTCCTCGGCGCGATCATGTCGATCCTCGACGTGACGGTGGTCAGTGTGGCCCTGCCCAAATTCCAGAGCGAGTTCGACGCGTCCTACGCCCGCGTCGCCTGGACCATGACCGCCTACACCCTCGCGCTCGCCACCGTGATCCCGCTCAGCGGGTGGGCGGCGGACCGGTTCGGCACGAAACGGCTCTACATGGTGGCGTTGGCTCTGTTCACGATCGGGTCGGGGCTCTGCGCCATGGCCGACACGATCGGCGAGCTGATCGGCTACCGGGTCCTACAGGGCCTCGGCGGCGGCATGCTCATGCCGCTGGGCATGACCATCATGACCCGGGCGGCCGGGCCGCACCGGATCGGGCGGCTGATGGCCGTCCTCGGCATCCCGATGCTGCTGGGCCCGATCGGCGGCCCGATCCTCGGTGGCTGGCTGATCGACACCGCGAGCTGGCACTGGATCTTCCTGATCAACCTGCCGATCGGCCTGATCGCCCTGATCTACGCGCAGTTCGCGCTGCCGAAGGACGCGCCCGAGCCGTCCGAGTCGTTCGACTTCGTCGGCATGCTCATGCTCTCCCCGGGTCTGGCCCTCTTCCTCTACGGCGTCTCGTCCCTGCCGGAGGTGGGCAGCTTCGCCGAGGCCAGGGTGTGGGCCCCGATGCTGGTCGGCGGGGCGCTGGTGGTGGCGTTCGTGCTCTACTCGTTCAGGCCCCGGCACCCGCTGCTTGACCTGCGGCTGTTCCGCAACCGCAGCCTGACCATCGCGTCGGTGACGATGTTCGTGTTCATCATCGCGTTCATGGGCGCCGGGCTGCTGTTCCCAAGTTACTTCCTGCAGGTGCGCGGTGAGTCGACGCTGGCCGCCGGCCTGCTGATGGCCCCGCAGGGCATCGGCGCGATGATCACCATGCCGATCGCCGGCACGCTCGCCGACCGGGTGCCGATCGGGCGTACGGTCCCGTTCGCGTTGGGGCTCATCGTGATCGGGTTCTTCGGCTTCACCCAGGTCGACCCGCAGACCTCGTACTGGCTGCTCGGCGCGTCGCTGTTCGTGATGGGTCTGGGCATGGGCGGCACGATGATGCCGATCATGACGTCGGCGCTGCGGACGTTGCAGGCGCAGGAGGTGGCGCGCGGCTCGACGCTCGTCAACATCCTTCAGCAGATCGGCGGGTCCGTCGGTGCCGCCGTGATGTCGGTGATCCTCACCAACGAGCTGAACGGCTCCCGGCCGATCCCCGGCCTGGTGGACGAGAGCGGCAAGCCGGTCACCGAGGCGGGGCTGGCCATCGCCTCCCAGCAGCGGCCGGAGCTGCTTCAGCAGATGCCGGTCGACCCGTCGCTCATCGAGCGCGGGCTCGACTTCGCCGCCAAGTCGTTCGCCACCACGTTCTGGGTGGCGTTCGCGCTGGTCGTGCTCACCTTCATCCCGGCCGCCCTGCTGCCGCGCCGACGGCAGCCGGCGCAGCTCGACGACCCGCAGGGCGAGCAGGTCAAGACGCCCGTCGTCATCCACTGACCGACCCCGCCGCGCCCGGCACCCGGTGAGGTGCCGGGCGCGGCGGGTACGTCGTCAGCGCAACGGACCGTCGCCGGGCCCGTCCGGGTCCTCGACCACGTGGATCGCCGCTTCCTCAGCGCTGGCGGCACCCGCGTCGATGCCGGCGTCCCACGCCACCGCCTCGGCCTCGTCGTCCTCGCGGACGCCGTCGTCGTAGGCGACGAGACGGCCGGCGCGCGCCTCCGCCTCGTACCCCCGGCGGGTCAGCTCGTCCTCGTCGTCGCCACCCTCGGCGTACGGGTCGACATCCGGCACCTCCTGGGCGAGGTGCTGCTCCAGCGACTCGCCCGCCCGCTCCTCGGCGGGCGTGGTGCCGAACCGGTTGGCCGCCGTCCAGCGGTCCTCGGCGACGATCCCGGTGTCGAGGGGGTCGCCGACCAGGTCGTCGTCGAGGGTGTCGGAGGCGTCCAGCACCCCGTCGTCCTCGGCCACGTTCCACTCGTCGACGGAATCCATCCGTTCGGTCTGGCTCACGGCGGTCTCCTCTGTGTCACGGTGCGGCAAAGTGCTCAGCCTATGACCGTGCAACGCGCCCGCACCCCGAGGCCTGCCCGCTGTGACGAACGGACCTCGGGGTGCGCCGCACCCGGGCGGGTCAGCGCTTCAGCAGCTCCGCCACGGCGTCGGTGAACTCGACCGGCTGCTCGATGTGCGCGAAGTGTCCGCTTCGCGGCAGGGTCACCAGCCGCGAGTCCGGAAGCCCCGCGTGCAGCTGCTCGGCCCAGCGCGGGCCGCAGATGAAGTCGTACGCCCCGACGATCACCACGACGGGCACGGTGATCTCACCCAGGTTGTCCCGCACGTCGAAGGGCGTGGGGTCCTGCGCGCCGGCCGGCGTCGACCAGATCCGGACGGCCGCCTGAAACGGGGCGAACTCGTCCTGTCGACCCCAGAAGTCCGCGAAGTACGCCGGCAGGGCGGCGCGCAGCGCGGCGCCCAACGACTCGTCGTCCGTCGCGCCGCCGATCTGCGCGAAGGCGGCCGGGACCGCCGCCGCCTCCGGCCGGTCCGGGTGCCGCTGCGGGTAGGCGGCGAGGCCCGCCATGGCCTCGGCCCAGAACTCGGCGCCGGTGACGGGTGAGGTGTCGTACAGGGCGAGGCCGGCGATCCGGTCCGGGTGGGTGAGCGCGTACCGCTGGGCGACGAAACCGCCGTGCGAGTGCCCGAGCAGGTACACCCGGGGTTCGCCGAGGTGCTCGACGACGGCGTGCAGGAACCGGACATAGGTGTCCAGGCGGTAATCGGCGGGGTTGTTCAGCTGCCCGGACGCGCCGGTGCCCACCGGCTCGACGTAGACCATGGTGAAATGCGTCTCAAGGCTCGGCGTCCGCAGGTACGCCCACTCGATGCCGGGGCCGCCGGAGTGCGCCACGCAGACCGGGCCGGTGCCGGCGACGTGGTAGACCTGCCGAACGCCGTCGACGGTGAACGTGTGGGCACCGGGTGCGAGGGCGCTGACGTCGTGGCTGGTGGAACCCATGAACTATCTCCCGATCCGAGACCCGCGCGGCGTCCGCCGACACGGCGACTGTGCATGACGCGGACCAGATGCTCGGGTCGGGGGAAAAGTTCGCTCTCCCGGGAGGGTTTTTCAGACCAGCGCGGGGACGGGGTGGAAGAGGGTCAGTTGGCGTACCCGCCCCTCGCGTAGCACCTGCAACCACAGCGCCGCGGGTGGGCAGTGCTCCGGGTCGTCGGGCGGGCTGATCAGGTCGGTCTCCCAGATCAGGACGTCGCCGCTGGCGGCCACGTTGCGCAGCCGCTGACGTACCCCGGCGGTCAGGTCGCGGTTCATGCCGTTGATAGCCATGTCACGACCGCCGCGCGGGCCGCCCGGCACGATCATTTCGGCGTTCGGCCACCAACTCTCGCGGACCACCCGATCGAAGTCGCCACCCATCGCGGTGGCGATCACGTCGCGGCCCTCGCGCCACCGGGCGTCGTTGGCGGCGGCGACGTCGGCGTGCGCCGTGGTCGCGGCCGTGCGCAGACCGCCGGCGAGCGCACGGCGGGCGTGGTTGAGGCGGCTGCGGACGGTGCCGACCGGCACCCCACACACGGCGGCGATCTGCTCGTACGAGGACGCGTCGCTGAAGTAGCGCAGCAGGGTGACCAGGCGGTCAGGCTCGGACAGCTGCTCGATGGAGTGCCACACCCAGTCGCGCATCGCGACCCGGTCCAGTGCCTCCTCCGGGGTGGGGCTGTCGGCCGGGCCGGTGAACCATTCCGGTTCGGCGACCGGGACGGCTCGGGGCTTGCGGAGCGTCGTGCGGCTGGTGTTGCGGACGATGGCCCGTAACCAGGACCCGACGGCGTTCGGGTCGCGAACCTCGCCGATCCGACGCAGGGCGACGACCATGGTGTCCTGCACCGCGTCTTCGGCGTCCGGCCCGTAACCGAGGACGCTCAGCGCGACGGCCCGCATCCCGGCCTCGTGCCGGGCCAGCAGCACACCGAGCGCGGCGGCGTCTCCTGCCTGCGCGAGCACGACCAGCTCGACGTCGCTCTGCGTCACGTCCAGCTCCTCCCCGAAAAGCCGATTTTGCCGGCTTGTGCTCGCTCAAGCGTACGGCGGGCCGGCGTGTCGATGCCCCGAGCGGCCGGCCGTCCTACGCTGCGGGAGGGCCGGCGGCGCGGGTGGCACGGGTGCCGATCTGCCGCAGGTGCGCGATCAACTCCGGCGGCTCGTGCACCTCCAGCTCGCAACCGAGGGTGAGCAGGCGCCACGCCAGCCACTCCAGCGTGTCGGCGTTGCTGCGCAGCCGACACGAGGTCGCGTCGATCGGGTCCAGCTCGACGCCGGCGCCGCTGAGCGGGCCCGCCATCCGCTCGACCGGCGCGTGCAGCGTCACCACCGCCCGGTAGACGGGGGTCAGCTCAAGCAGCTTCTCCGTCATGAACGTGGCGGCGTCGGACGCCGGCAGTTGCCGGGCGGCGACCCGGTTCCGGGTGGGCCGCAGGTCGGTGATCCGATCGACCCGGAAGATCCGCCAGTCGTCGCGGTCGTTGTCGTAGCCCACCAGATACCAGCACCGCCCGGCCGACACCAGCTTGTACGGCTCGACGAGCCGTTCGGCGTCCACGCCGTCGCGACGGCGGTAGGTGAACCGCAGCCGCTCCCGGTTGTTGACGGCGGCGGCCAGCGCGCTCAGGCGCTCCGGGTCGACAGTCGGTTGGTCCCAGGTGAGCATCGGTTCGGTGGCCGCCCCCAGCGCGCTGACCCGGTGCCGCAGCCTGGATGGCAGCACCTGTTCGAGCTTCGCCAGCGCCCGCACCGAGGCCTCTTCGATGCCGGCCACCGCGTGACCGGCGGCGGTGCGCAGGCCGACAGCGATCGCCACCGCCTCGTCGTCGTCGAGCAGCAGCGGAGGCATCGCCTTGCCGGCGACCAGGCGGTATCCGCCGATCGCGCCCATCGTCGCCCGTACCGGGTAGCCGAGATCGCGCAGCCGCTCCACGTCGCGGCGGATGGTGCGCAGGCTGACCCCGAGCCGGGTGGCCAACTCGCTGCCGGGCCACTCGCGGGGTGTCTGTAACAGCGACAGCAGGCTCAACAGTCGGGCGGGGGTGTCGGACATGGCTCCCAGAATGCCAGCGATGTGTGCCAGAAGCTGTCCTATATGGGCCGTAGCGTCTTCGGCATGACACCCTTTCGCATCGACATCAGCCAGTCGGACCTCGACGACCTGCGTGACCGGCTCTCCCGCACCCGGTGGCCCCGCTCGTTGCCCGGCGCCGGCTGGAGCCGCGGGGTGCCGGTGGACTACCTCCGTGAGCTGACCGGGTACTGGGCGAACGACTACGACTGGCGGGTGCACGAGGCGCGTCTGAACGACTTTCCCCAACTCGTCACCGAGATCGACGGCTTGGACGTGCACCTGCTGCACGTCCGCTCGCCCGAGCCGGACGCGCTGCCGTTGCTGCTCACGCACGGGTGGCCGAACTCCGTCGTCGAGTTCACCGAGCTGATCGGTCCACTCACCGACCCGTGCGCCCACGGCGGTGATCCCACCGACGCGTTTCACGTGGTGGTCCCGTCGGTGCCCGGCTACGGTTTTTCGCAGGCGCCACCGGCCGGTTTCACGATCGACCGGCTCGCCCGGATGTGGGCCGAACTGATGGCCCGGCTCGGCTACCACCGCTACGGCACCCAGGGCGGCGACCTTGGCGCGTACGTCGCGCCGCGGGTGGCGGCGCTGGCGCCGGAGCGGGTGGTCGGTGTGCACATCGACGGCGGGTTCGGCTTCCCGACCGCCGCCGACGTGCCGGACATGAGCGTGGCGGAACGCGCCGAGTGGGAGCAGATGCAGCGGTGGATGAGCGGTGGCGTGGACCATCACGCGCTGCTGCGGGCGGCGCCGCAGACCTTCTCGTACGCCTGGAACGACTCGCCGGTCGGGCTGCTGGCCTGGATGATGCAGAAGTTCAAGGAGTTCACCATGACGGTGCCCACGCCGGAGCAGGCCATCGACCGGGATCACCTGCTCACCAACGTCAGCCTCTACTGGTTCACCGGCACGTCGGGAACGTCGTCGTGGCCCATGTACGAGCGGCTGACCGTTGCCGATGATGGCGGTTTCGCCTGGCCGACGGGCCAACGGCGGGTGCCGTCCGGTGTGTACGGCGGTGGGTCCGCGTTGATGCGCCGCCTCGCAGAGCGGGACAACACCATCGTGCACTGGCCGCAGGGCAACCCGGGCAGCCACTTCGTGGCGATGGACGAGCCGCTGGCGCACACCGCGGACATCCGGGCGTTCTTCCGAGGGCTGCGATGACCGAGCTGACCTGGGACCAGGTCTCCGCCCGACGGCTTCGGCGGCACGGGCTGCGCACATCGGCGGCGGGCGCGGCACCGGACGCCGGGGGCGTCGCCGACGTGGTGTCGACGATGTGCGGCGCACACGCCCAGGTCGCGTCGGCCGCCGAGCTGTCCGTCGGGCTGCGGGTGCCGGGCGCGACCCGCGCCCTGGTGCGCCGGGCACTCTGGACGGATCGCACCCTGGTCAAGACCCGGGGCCCACGCGGCACCGTGCACCTGCTCGCCGCCGCGGACCTGCCGATGTGGGTCGGCGCGCTGACCGCGTTGCCGGCCCCGTCGTGGGAACGCAGCGTGGTCCTGCTGACGCCCCAGCAGAGCGAGCAGGTCCTCGCGGCCATCGCCGACGCGGTCGCCGAGGCCGACCTGACCACCGCCGAGCTGACCGAGGAGATCGTCGCCCGTACCGGCCCGTGGGCGGGCGACCTGGTCATGGAGGCCTTTCAGGACAGGTGGCCCCGGTGGGTCGCCGCGATGACCGACGCCACCCGCAGCGGGGTGATCTGCTTCGGCCCGAACCGCGGTCGGGTCACCACGTACACCAGCCCGACCCGGTGGCTGCCCGATTTCGCGCCGATGCCCGGTCGCGCCGCACTGGCCGCACTCGTGCGCAGCTACCTGTACGCGTACGGCCCGGCCACCCCGGCGCAGTTCGCCAGGTGGTTGGCGGTCCCTCCGGCGTGGGGGAAATGGCTGTTCGACTCGCTCGACCTGACCGAGGTGACAGTGGAGGGCACCACGGCCTGGGTGGCCGCCGACGACACCGACTTCCCCGATGACCGGCCGTCCGGGTTACGGCTGCTGCCCTACTTCGACGCGTACGCGGTCGGCTGCCACCCGCGTGAGCGGCTCTTCCCCGGTGCCGCCGCCACCCGGGCGCTCGCCGGAGGCCAGGCCGGCAACTACCCGGTGCTGCTGGTGGACGGGGTGGTCGCCGGCGTCTGGCACCAACGCCGCTCCGGCCGGTCGATCCGCGTCACCGTCGAACCGCTGCGCCCGCTCGACGCGGCCCGGCAACGTGCGCTGGCGCAGGAGGTCGACCGGGTCGGCGAGATCCTGGAGGGCCGGGCGTCGCTGACCGTCGGCACCGTCGGTGTCGGCCCGCACGCCTGAGCACGCCGGCCTGCCGGCTGGGCGAGGATGAGAGGGTGCTCCCCGAACCGGTCGACCACGCGCCCCGGCAGGCGTTCCCCTGGGCGATGCTGCGCCAGCGCTGGGAGGATCTCACGTTCCTGCACTGGGCGGTCGATCCGGCGCTCGTCGCGCCGTTGCTTCCCGTCGGGACCCGGCCGGACACACTCCACGGGGTCAGCTACGTCGGCCTGATCGGTTTCCGGATGGTCGGGCTGGGCTTCGGCCGTGGCCCGGGGGTGCCCTACTTCGGCGCCTTCTCAGAAACCAACGTCCGGCTCTACTCCGTCGACGACGACGGCCGACGAGCCGTGGTGTTCCGGTCGCTCGACGCGTCCCGCCTGGTGCCGGTGCTGGTGGCCCGGGCGACGCTGCGCCTGCCGTACCTCTGGTCGTCGATGCGGTTGGCACGCGACGGTGACCGCCGCACCTACCGGTGCCGGCGGCGCTGGCCGGGGCCGGCGGGCGCGACGAGCCGGATGGTGGTGCGGGTCGGGGAGCGGATCGTCGAGCCGACCCCGCTCGACCATTTCCTCACTGCCCGTTGGGGGCTGCACACCCGGGCGTACGGACGCACGCTGCACCTGCCGAACTGGCATCCGAGCTGGCCGCTGCACCGGTGCGAGTTGCTGCACCTGGATGACGAGCTGGTTGCCGCCGCCGGGTTGCCGGCACCGGTCGGGCCGCCGGTCAGCGTGCTCTACTCGCCCGGTGTCGGAGTCCGGTTCGGCCGGCCGGTGGCGGCCCGGCTACGTGCTGCCGGGCCGCCGCGGGCTCAGTAGCGGCCGCCCTCGGGCGCGGGCAGGGCGTCCAGGTCGGCCAGGTCCTCGGCGCTGAGCCGCACGTCAGCGGCCGCACAGTTGTCCACCAGGTATGTCGGGGTCTTGGTGCCGGGGATCGGGATGACCTGATCATCCTGGGCCACCACCCAGGCGAGGGCGACCTGGGCGGGGCTCACGCCCGCCCGATCGGCGATCTCCCGGACCCGGGCGACGATGGCGAGGTTGGCGCGCAGCGCGTCCTGTTGGAAGCGCGGCAGGCCGCGTCGGAAGTCGTCGGCGGGAAGGTCGTCGAACGAGCTGAACCGGCCGGCGAGGAAACCGCGGCCGAGCGGGGAGAACGGCAGGAAGGCGATGCCCTGCTGGGCGCAGTACGGCAGCACCTCGGTCAACGGGTCGCGGGTCCACAGTGACAGCTCGGACTGCACCGACGCGACCGGGTGCACCGCCTGGGCCCGCACGATCTGGGCGACCGTCACCTCGGAGAGCCCGATCTGCAGGGCCTTGCCGGCCGCCACGACCTCCGCCATCGCGCCCCAGGACTCCTCGATGGGCACCTGCGGGTCGACCCGGTGCAGCTGGTAGAGGTCGACGTGGTCGGTGCCGAGGCGGCGCAGGCTCTCGTCGATCGCCGCGCGGATGTGCTCCGGGCGGCCGTTGTTGCCGATCCTCGGCGAGTTGCCGGGGCCGCCGGTGGGGGAGGTGGCCACCAGGCCGACCTTCGTGGCCAGCACGGCCCGCTCCCGCTCGCCGTCGGCGAGCGCCCGCCCGACCAGCTCCTCATTGGTGTACGGCCCGTACACGTCCGACGTGTCGATCAGTGTCGCGCCCAGGTCCAGCGCCTGTCGGATGACGGAGATCGACGTGTCGTCGTCGCGAGGGCCGGTGATGTCGTAGCCGTGGCTCATGCCCATGCAGCCGAGGCCGATGACGCCGACCTCGGGGCCGGTGCTGCCCAGCGTGGTGGTTCGCATGCGACCCAGGCTACGACCGACGCGGGCGGCGGGCACCTCGCGCGTCGGGGTGGCCGGGTCGACCGCCCCGACGCTCGGGTGCCCGCGTCGCCCCTCGGGCTCCTCGCCGCTCAGGACGTCAACTGGGTGAAGCGGATGCTGTTGCCGAACGGATCGCGCAGGGCGCAGTCGATCCCGTAGAAGCGTTCGGTGGGTTCCTCGGTGAACTCGACGCCCCGGCCCAGCAGCGTCTCGTACGTCTTGCGGCAGTCGTCGGTGGAGAAGATCAGCGAGCCGCCCATCGCGCCCTTGGTGACCAGGGCGCGGACCTGCTGGGCGGTCTCCTCGGACAGCGCCGGTGGGCCGGGCCTCTCCAACAGGATCTGGCGACCCGGCTCGCCGGGGACGTTGACGGTCAGCCAGCGCATGAAGCCCATGTCGACGTCGGCGTTGACCTCCAGGCCGAGCTTGCCGACATAGAAGGCGAGGGCCTCGTCCTGGTCGAGGACGTAGATCTGCGAGTGCGTGATCGCGGTGAACATGCACGTCACGGTAGGGGTCCGCGCCGCCGGACGCTTATCCGAAACTGCTCGGTGACGACTCTCACCAGAATCGGACTCGTGAGTCCGGTACGGTGGACACGAAGCGGACCTGCGAGTCCGGATATGACCCACCGTCACCACGAGGAGCCCCCATGACCCCGGTACGGATCAGCGACGCCCTGCGCGCGGTGGTCTTCGAACCCACCCGCGACCTGACCGAGGCGCTCGACGAGTTCTACGCCCCGGACTACACCCACCGCAGCGACGGCGAGACCCTCGACCGGGCCGGATTCGTCGAGATGGTGACCCGGGTGCGCGGCCAGATCGTCGGCGGCACCGTGCGGGTTCTCGACGAGCTGCGCGACGGTCTCCGCTACGCCGAACGGCACGTCTACGAGATCACCCTGACCGACGGGTCGACCGCCAGGCGGGAGATCGCCATCTTCGGGTCGTACGCCGAGGACGGCCGGTTCCGCCACCTCAGCGAAACCGGCTTCGACCTGCCCGCCTGACCCACCTCGACAATCAGCACCGGAGAGAGAGCCATGCCCCGCCTTGCCGACCCCGACCCGAACGCCATTCCGGCTGACGTCCGCGACGTCCTGGCCGCCCTGCCGCCCGACCCGATGGTCAAGATGCTGACCCACTCGGTCGGCACGGTGGCCCTCTTCATCCAGCTCGCGAAGGCGCAGTTCACCTCGCTGGAGCTGCCCGCCCGCTCGCGGGAGCTGGTCATCCTGACGGTCGCCGAGTACGCCGGCTGCGAGTTCGTGGCGGCCCAGCACCGCCCGATGTCCGAGGCCGCCGGCGTCGACCAGCGCACCCGCGAGATCATCAGCAGCCGGGACCTCGACAACCCGGGCCTTGCGGCCGACGACCGGACCCTCATCCGGTTCGCCGCCGAGGTGGTGCGCTCACCGCGCGTTCCCGACGACCTCTTCGACGAGGTCCGGGGCAACCTCAGCGAGCGCGAGATCGTCGAGGTGCTCCAGGTGATCGGCTACTACTGGTCGTTCGGCCGGGTGGCCACGGTGCTCGACGTCGAACTCACCACCGTGTACGGCGACGAGCCGCTGCTGACCGGCGGGACCGAACGGGCAGACTGACGCCATGACCCCACCGACGCCGAGCGACCCGGACGCACCCCGTCGGCGGCTGGACGCCCGTCGCAACCAGGAACGGGTCATCGCCGCCGCCCGGGAACTCTTCACCGAGCAGGGTCTGCAGGTGACGGTGCCGCAGGTGGCAGAGCGGGCCGGGGTGGGTCGCGCGACGGTGTACCGCAGCTACCCCAGCAAGGAGGACCTGATCGTCGCTGTGGTCCAGCGGCAGTTTGAGGAGCTGGAGCAGCGCATCCACGCGGCGCTCGACGGCGCTGACGCGTACCAGGAGTGGTGTTCGTTCGTGCCCGACCTGTTCGGACGCCTGGCGCGCGACCGGGTCCTCGCCGACGCGTTCTTCGAGGGCCGGCTGGTGCCCGCCGCGCGCATCCTGAGCCTGATCGGGCAGCTGGTGGCGGCGGCCCGGCCGTCCGGCAAGATCCGCCAGGACGCCGGGGAGTTGGACACCCGGGTGCTTCTCTGCGGGGCGGTTCGGCAGCTCATCGTGCTCGACGAGCGTGACCCGGCGGTGTGGCGCCGCTACGCCGACCTGGTGGTCAACGCGTTCCGCCGCTGACCATCGGGCTGACACTTAGTGCTTGACCTAAGTGTCAGCCCGATGGAATTGTTAGGTGTATGGCTAAGCATATGGAGGGCGACGCGCTCGACGGCGTGCTCCACGCGCTGTCCGACCCCACCCGCCGCCAGGTCGTGGAGCGCCTGGCGGTAGGCCCGGCCACGACCAGCGAGCTGGCCCGCCCGTTCGACATGGCGCTGCCGTCGTTCACCCAGCACCTGCACGTCCTTGAGCGCTGCGGCCTGGTGACGTCGGAGAAGCAGGGCCGGGTGCGCACCTACCGGCTCGCGCCTCGGTCGCTCGAAGGCCTCGACACCTGGCTCGCCGCGCAACGCGCCCGGTGGACCCGACGCCTCGACCAACTCGACTCGGTTCTCTACGACCTGAAGGAGCAACAGCGATGACCGCCTACCCGGTGAACCCCGATTTCGATCTCGTCCTGCAGCGCCGCGTCGACGTGGCCCCCGAACTGGTCTGGCGCGCCTGGACCACGCCCGAGCTGCTGATGCGGTGGTTCAGCCCGAAACCCTGGTCGACCATCGCCTGCGAGATCGACCTGCGGCCCGGCGGCCGGTTCGACACCACCATGCGCTCGCCCGAGGGTGAGGAATTTCCGAGCAGCGGCTGCATCCTGGTGGCCGACGAGGGCTCAACGCTGGTCTTCACCTCCGCCATGGGCGCCGGGTTCCGCCCGATCGTCACCGCCGACGGCTTCCCGTTCACCGCGGTGGTCCAGATCGAGCCGGACGGCGCCGGCACGAAGTACACCGCCACCGCGATCCACGCCGACGCGTCGGCGAAGAAGTCGCACGAGGAGATGGGCTTCCACGAGGGCTGGGGTGCGGCATTGGACCAGCTCGTCGAGCTCGCCAGGACCCTCTGAGCAGCGGCTCCGCTTGCATGCATCGGCGTTGATCGATATTGTTCGCGGAGGCGCCGCCCCGCCTCAGGCCACCATCGTCGATCCGAAGCGGGTTCCGCATGCGCACACTGAGACTTGTCACGACCATGGCCGTCGCCGGACTGCTGGCCGGTGGGGCGGCGGTGGTCACCGCCACACCGGCCAGCGCGGCGACCGCCGTGTTCTCCGTGACGAACAACTGGGGCAACGGCTACCAGGGGCAGGTCACCGTCACCAACGACACCTCCGCGCCGATCAGCAGTTGGCGGGTCGAGTTCGACCTGCCGTCCTCCTCGACCATCACCCAGTCGTGGAATGCGCAGCAGACCACCTCGGGCAGTCACCACACCTTCGCCAACGTGTCCTGGAACGGCAACCTCGCCGCTGGCGCCTCGACCTCGTTCGGCTTCCTCGTCAACGGCACCGGCACCCCGGTCAACTGCACGGTGAACGGCGCCGGCTGTGCCGGCGGCCCGCCCCCGACCACGCCCCCGACCACGCCGCCGACCACGCCGCCGCCCACCACCGGCACGCCCGTCGAGCGGCACGGGCAGCTGCGGGTCTGCGGCACCACGATGTGCGACAGGTCCGGCGCCCGGGTGCAGCTGCGCGGCATCAGCAGCATGTGGCTCAACTGGGAGACCGCCCCGTACGCCGAGAACCTCTCCGCGCTGCGCTGGATGCGTGACAACTGGAACCTCCAGGTGATCCGCGCGGCGATGGGGGTGGAGCCGGCGGGGGCGTACCTCAGCGACCCGGCCAAGGCGCGCGCACAGGTGGAGACCATCATCAACAACGCGGTCACCGCCGGGGTGTACGTGATCGTCGACTGGCACGCGCACGAGGCACAGAACAACCAGTCCCAGGCGGTGGCGTTCTTCGGCGACCTGGCCCGCCGGTACGGCAACCTGCCCAACGTCATCTGGGAGCCCTACAACGAGCCGCTCCAGGTCAGCTGGACCAACGTCATCAAGCCGTACCACCAGGCGGTGGTGTCCGCGATCCGCGCCGCCGACCCGGACAACATCATCGTGCTCGGCACCCCGACCTGGTCACAGGACGTCGACGTCGCGGCGGCCAGCCCGGTCACCGGCACCAACCTGATGTACACGCTGCACTTCTACTCCTGCACCCACGGGTCGTCACTGCGGGCCAAGGGGGACGCCGCGATCCGCGCGGGTCTGGCGCTGTTCGTCACGGAGTGGGGCGCCAGCAACGCCGACGGCGGCCTCGACGGCCGGGCCTGCCTGCCCGAGGCGCAGTCCTGGATCGACTGGATGAAGGCGAACGGCATCTCCTGGACGGCCTGGAAGCTCGACGTCGGCACCGACACCACCAACCTGCTCAGCCCGGGCGCGCCGGTGACCGGCGGGTGGACCAACTACCTGCACGGCCACGCGCCGTTCGTCGTGGCGAACATGAGGTGACCCCGGTCGCTGCGGGGCCGTGATCGATCCAGTCGCGACTGGTGATGTCGGGGTGTCCAGGCCGGCAGGATGCCCCGACATCGCCAGGCACTGTCGGACGGGTCAGGGGGTGAAGGCCCGCCGGTACGCGGTAGGGGTGGTGGCGAAGGCCCGTTGGAAATGCGCCCGCAGGTTGGTTGCCGTGCCCAGGCCGGTGCGCCGCGCGATCTCGTCGACGGTGATGTCGCCGTTCTCGAGCAGAGTGCAGGCTGCGCGCAGCCGTTGCTGGATCAGCCAGGCCCGGGGGCTCATCCGGAACCGGTTCTGGAAGCTGCGGTGCAGCGTACGGCTGGACATCACCCCCTGTCGGGCAAGGTCCGCGACGGTGATCGGACGATGCAGGTTGCTGATCGCCCAGGCGGTGACCTCGGCCAACTCGTCGTCCGCACCCGCGCCGCCGACCGGAATGAACTGTGCCTGGCCGCCGGCCCGGTGCAGTGGGGTGACCAGGTGACGGGCCCGGTGGATGGCGACATCCTGCCCGTGGTCGCGGCCGACCAGGTAGAGGCACAGGTCGAGGCCGGCGGCGAGCCCGGCGCTGGTCAGCACCTCGCCCTCGTCGATGTAGAGCGCGTTGGCGTCCACCAGCACCCGGGGGTGCTCGTCCGCCAGCGCGTCGGCGTGCGCCCAGTGGGTGGTCGCGCGACGGCCGTCGAGCAGACCGGCCTGGGCCAGCGCGAAGGCGCCGGTGCAGATCGACGCGATGCGGGCGCCCCGAGCGTGCGCCCGCCGCAGCGCTTCGAGGGCGCGCGCCGGTGCCGGGCCACGGCGGAACCCGGGCACGATCACCGTGTCGGCGTCGTCGAGGGCGTCGAGCGACGCGGCGACGGTCAGCTCCAGGCCGGCGGTGGTGGTGGAGACCGGGCCGCTGTCCAGTGCGCACACCGTCATCGCGTACCGGCCGTTGCCCTCGTGGCCGAAGACCTGCGTCGCGATGGTCAGGTCGAAGGCGACGACAGTGGGTAGGGCGAGGACGGCGACCCGATGCGTGGCGGAAATCTTACGCATGATGGCAACAATGCCACTCGCCGCCGTCCGGTCGTCCGGCGATCCTGGGCGGTATGCGAATCGACATTGTGGTGTTCGACGGCTTCGACGAACTGGACGTCTTCGGGCCGTTCGAGGTGCTGTCGATGGCCGGGTTCGAGGTGCGGCTGGTCGCCGTCGAACGGCCCGGGCCGGTCACCAGCATGCGGGGCGTCCACCTCCAGGTCCCCGAGGTGCTCGGTCCGGCCGACGGCGTGATCGTCCCCGGTGGAGGGTGGTTGAACCGGGCCGCCGAGGGTGCCTGGGCCCAGGCGCGGCGGGGCGTGCTCCCGGCCCGGCTGGCCGCGCTGGCGCCGTCGGCGCGTTGGATGGCGTCGGTGTGCACCGGTGCGCTGCTCCTCGCCGCCGCCGGTCTGCTGGATGGCCGCCGGGCGACCACCAACCGCAACGCGTACGACGAGTTGCGCGCGCGGGACGTCACAGTGCTCGACGAGCGGGTGGTCGACGACGGTGATCGGGTCACCGCCGGCGCGCTCTCGGCCGGGCTCGATCTGGGCCTGTGGCTCACCGAACGGGAACTCGGTGCCGCCACGGCGAACCGGGTCGCCGCGACCATCGAATACCGGCCGCAGACCCGCTGACGGCGCGACCCCGTCCGCTGCCTGACCAACCCGCCTGAGCAGGCAGGACAGAACGGGCGCGTCACCTTAACGCGCTGGAAACACCCCCGGTACCAACCCTGGGAACGCTCGTCGGACAGTCGACACCACCGACACGCGAACCGGGGTGACCATGGCCGACAACACCACGAACGCGCCGACGTACGACGGGCCGGTGGGCCGGTCCGGTAATGGCCGGACACCGCCCACCCCGCGCACCAACGCGGCCCTGTCGCTTGCCGACGGCGACCCGGCCGACCTGGCCACGATCGGGGTGGAGGAGGAGTTCCACGTCGTCGACCTGCACACCCGGGAGTTGGTGCCCCGCGCCGGCGAGTTGCTCGACCGGTTGCCGGCGGCCTCGTTCACCGCCGAGCTGCACCGCAGCGTGGTGGAGACCAACACCGCGGTCTGCCGCACCCTCGACGAGATCCGCGCCGAGCTGACCGGGCTGCGGCACAGCGCCGTCCAGGTCGCCGACCGGGCCGGGCTGGGCATCGTGGCGGCCGGCACGGTGCCGTTGCGCGCCGACGGTGACCCCAGCGTCACACCCACCTCCCGCTACCGGCGGATGCTCGACGAGTACCAGCTGCTCGCCCGGGAGCAGCTGATCTGCGGGGCGCAGGTGCACGTCGGCGTCGCGGACCGGGACCTGGCGGTGGCGGTCACCCGTCGGGTCCAGCCGTGGCTGCCGGTGCTGCTCGCCCTCTCCACCAGCTCGCCGTACTGGATGGGGCAGGACAGCGGGTACGCCAGCGTCCGGTCGCTGGTCTGGCAGCGCTGGCCCACCGCCGGCGACCCGGGCGAGGTGACCGGCGCCGCCGACCACGAGGCGCTGGTCGCCGAACTGATCGCCTCCGAGACCATCACCGACCCCGCCATGATCTATTTCGACGTCCGGCCGTCGGCGCACGTGCCCACAGTGGAACTGCGGATCACCGACGCCAACCCGGACGTGGAGACCATCGTCCTGCTCACCGGCCTGTTCCGGGCGCTCGTGCGGCGGGAGGTCGCGGCCCTGCGCGCCGGGGTGGAGCGCACCGCCGTGCGACCACCGGTGCTGCGGGCGGCCGTGTGGCGGGCGGCCCGCTCCGGCCTGGAAGGTGACCTGCTCGACCTGCCCCGCTCGGCCCGGCCGGTGCCGGCCGCCCAGGCGGTCCGCCGCCTGGTGACCGACCTGCGCCCGCAATTGGCGGCGACGGGGGACTGGGAGCAGGTCAGCGAGCTGACCCGGTACGCGCTGCAACGCGGCAGCTCCGCCGCGCGACAGCGGCGGGCGTACCAGCGGCGTGGCCGGTTGGCCGACGTGGTCGACCTGCTGCTCGACGAGACCCGGGGCCGGGTCCGTGGGCCGCTGCCGGGCGCGCCGACACCGCCGGCGCTGCCCACGTACGCCGACGCCGGCGACGAGGTCTTCGGACCGGCCGGACCGCAACCGGTGTACGCCCCGATGCTGGCGGCCCTGCGTCAGCTCGGTGCCGGCGTCCTGCGTCAACGCGAGCACGACCGGGACGAGGAGCAGCGGGCCCGGGGGGTGACGTTCAGCGTGGCGGGTGAGGCGAGCACGCGGCTCTTCCCGGTGGACCTGGTGCCCCGGGTGGTGCCCGCCGCCGACTGGCGGGCCCTGCGGACCGGCCTGGTGCAACGCGCCCGCGCCCTCGACGCGTTCCTGCGCGACGTCTACGCCGACCGGGCCGTGGTGGCCGACGGCGTGGTGCCGGCGTGGGTGGTGGAGTCGTCACCCGGGCTGCGCCCGACCGGGGCGCTGATGGGCCGGCGGGGCACCCGCGCCCAGGTGTCCGGCACCGACCTGGTCCGCGACCCCGACGGCGGCTGGTACGTGCTGGAGGACAACCTGCGGGTGCCCTCCGGGATCGGCTACGCGGTGCAGAACCGTCGGCTCACCCGGGCGGTGCTGCCGGAACTGCCGGTGCCGGAGGATCTGCTGCCCGCCGACGAGACGCCCGCGATGCTGTACCGGGCGTTGGTCGCCGCCGCGCCCGCCACGACCGACGACCCCGCCGTGGTGGTGCTCAGCGGCGGCCCCGGTGATCCGGCGTGGTTCGAGCACCGGCTGCTCGCCGACGAGATGGGTGTGCCGCTGACCGAGACCAGCGACCTGCTGGTGGAGGAGGGCCGGGTCCGGCTGGTCCGGGAGGGCTGCCGCCGCGAGGTGGACGTGATCTACCTGCGGATGGACGAGGAGGCGCTGCTGCACGCCCCGGGCGCGGACGGGGTGCCCTTGGGGTGGCCGTTGCTCGCCGCGGTGCACGCCGGGCGGCTCACCCTGGCCAACGCGCTGGGCAACGGCGTCGCCGACGACAAGGCGTTGTACGCCTACGTTCCCCGGCTGGTCGAGTACTACCTGGGCGAGAAGCCGCTGCTGGGAGACGTGCCCACCTACCTGTGTGGGCTGCCCGAGCAGCGGGCCGAGGTGCTGGGCCGGCTCGACCAACTGGTGCTCAAACCGGTCGACGGGTACGGCGGTGACCGGGTGGTGATCGGCCCCCGGGCCGAGGCCGAGGAGTTGGACGCGGTCCGGGAGCAGATCCTCGCGGCCCCGCACCGGTGGATCGCCCAGGAGGTGGTCGCGCTGACCACCCACCCGGTCTTCGACGGCGCGGCGCTGGCTCCCCGCCACGTCGACCTGCGGGCGTTCGTGTTCCTCGGTGACACCGCCGAGGTGGCGCCGGTGGCGCTGACCCGGGTGGCACCGGCCGGCAGCATGATCGTCAACTCGTCGCGGGGCGGCGGGTCGAAGGACACCTGGCTGCTCGGTGGAGCCGACGAACCGCCGGTGTAACCCACGCTTGACTGACCCGTCATCGGGACGCAACCCGGCCCGCCAAGCCTGGACCGGTCAGCGGCCCAGCGGACCCAGCCGATGAGAGGTGCGTGCGAATGTGCGGTATCGGCGGCGAACTCCGCCTCGACGGGTCACCACCGGACCTGGCGGCCGTCGAGCGGATGCTCCCCGCGCTGGCCTCCCGGGGCCCGGACGGCGAGGGGCGGTGGCAGCACGGACCGGTGGCACTGGTGCACCGCCGGCTGCGCATCATCGACCTGTCCGACGCGGGGGCGCAGCCGATGGTCGACAGCGAGCTGGGTCTGGCCATGGTGTTCAACGGCTGCATCTACAACTACCGGGAGTTGCGCGACGAGCTGACCGCCGCCGGTTACGTCTTCCGGTCCACCTCGGACACCGAGGTGATCCTCAAGGCGTACCACAGGTGGGGGACCGCCTGCGTCGAACGGTTCTACGGGATGTTCGCGTTCGCAGTGGTCGAGGTGGCCACGCACACGGTGGTGCTGGCCCGGGACCGGCTCGGCATCAAGCCGCTCTACCTGGCCGAGGGGCCGGGCCGGGTGCGCTTCGCCTCGACGCTGCCGGCGTTGCTCGCCGCCGGTGACGTCGACACCGACCTCGACCCGGTGGCGCTGCACCACTACATGAGCTTCCACTCGGTGGTGCCGCCGCCCCGCACGATCCTCACCGGGGTCCGCAAGCTCCCGCCGGCCACCGTGCGGGTGATCACCTCGGACGGTCGGAGCACCGACACCACCTACTGGCGGCCGGAGTTCAACCGGGCCGCCGCTCCCGCCATGTCCGTCGACGAGTGGCAGGAACGGCTCATGGCCGCACTGCGCGCGGCCGTACGTCGGCGGATGGTCGCCGACGTGCCGGTCGGCGTGCTGCTCTCCGGTGGTCTCGACTCCAGCCTGATCGTCGCCCTGCTGGCCGAGCAGGGCCAGAGCGGCCTGGCCACCTTCAGCATCGGCTTCGAGGCGGCGGCGGGGGAGAGCGGCGACGAGTTCCACTACTCCGACCTGGTGGCCCGCCACTTCGACACCGACCACCAGCAGATCCGCATCGGCGCGCAGCGCTTCGTCCCCGCCGTGCACCAGGCCATCGCGGCGATGAGCGAGCCGATGGTCAGCCACGACTGCGTGGCGTTCCACCTGCTCTCCGAGGAGGTCTCGCAGCGGATCACCGTGGTGCAGTCCGGGCAGGGCGCGGACGAGATCCTGGCCGGCTACGACTGGTACCCGCCGATGGCCAACGTGGCCCGCGCGGACGCCGTCGAGGCGTACGCCCGGGTGTTCTTCGATCGTCGCCACGACGCGCTCGGCGGGCACCTGGCGCCCGAGTGGATGCTCGACCACGACGCCAGTCTGGAGTTCGTCGCCGCGCACTTCGGCGCGCCCGGCGCGGACACCGCGCTGGACGCGGCGCTGCGGTTGGACAGCCTGGTGATGCTGGTCGACGACCCGGTGAAGCGGGTCGACAACATGACGATGGCGTGGGGGTTGGAGGCCCGGGTGCCGTTCCTCGACCACGAGGTGGTCGAGCTGGCCGCCGCCTGCCCACCGGCGATGAAGCTCGCGCAGGGCGGCAAGGGTGTGCTGAAGGCGGCGAGCCGGGGCATCGTCCCGGACGAGGTGATCGACCGGCCCAAGGGTTACTTCCCGGTGCCCGCCATCCGGCACCTCGGCGGCCCGCTGCTCGACGACGTGCGGGACGCGCTGACCGCCCGGCCGGCGCGCGAGCGGGGTCTGTTCCGCAAGGACTACCTGGAGGAGTTGCTGGACGCGCCGAACGCCCGGCGGACCACGCTGGGCTCCAACGCGCTCTGGCAGCTCGGGCTGCTGGAGCTCTGGTTGCAGCGGATCGGGGTTTAGATGAGCGTACGGACCGAGGCGCCGCGCACCGCCCGGCGGGCCCGACCCGCGAGCCCTCGGCCGGTGTCGTCGCCGGTGGGTGCGGACTTCGCTCCCGCGCCGTCGCCGGACGGCCGCCGGGTGGCGTTCCTCTCCGACCGGGCGGGTACGCCCGGCGTCTGGGTCTGCGAGGTGGACGCGGGCACGCCCGTCGCGCTGCCCGTCGGCGACGAGCCGGTGCTCGCGCTGAGCTGGTCCCCGGACGGGCAGTGGCTGGCCTGCGTCGTCGCCCCCGGCGGTGCGCCCCGCACCGAGCTGTGGGTGCTGCGCCCGGACGGTACGCGACGCCGCCAGGTCGCCGGGTTCGGCCGGCGCAGCGCCACACTGGCCGGCTGGTTGCCCGGCGGCGCGCTGATGGCGGTCACCGAGACCGACGAGCGCGGGCGGGCCCTCCTGGTCGACGCGGCCACCGGACACCGGCGGGTGCTCGCCGAGGGTGAGCTGCTCACCCTCCTGGACGTCACCGCCGACGGCGGGGCGGCGCTGCTGCGTCGCGGCCCGCGTAACGCCCGCTGGCTGGAACTGCTCGACGTGGCCACCGGGGTTCGCCGGCGGCTGCTGCCGGACAGCGGGCGGGGCAGCACCGACCAGGGGTGGTTCGGCCCGGACAGCACGAGCGTGCTGGCCCGCACCGACGCGTACTCGGAGCTGGCCGCGCTGGTGCGGGTCGACCTGACCCGACCGGAGCAACCGCCGACCCGGCTCGCCGGGCGGCCGGACGCCGAACTGGAACACGTCACGCCGAGCGCGGACGGGCAGCGCGGCGCGCTGTTGTGGAACACCTACGGCGGGCGCAGCGAGCTGAGCCTGCTCGACTTCACCACCGGGGTGCAGCGGGCCGTCACCGCCCCCGGCGAGGTGCTCGGCGACGCCGTCTTCGCCGCCGACGGCGGCCTGCTCTGCCTCACCGCGCAGGGGCCGGTGCGGCCCCGCGAGGTGTGGCTGGTCGACCCGTCGACCGGGGCGTCGCGCCCGCTGCGGTCGGACACCGCCGCGCGTACCGACGACGCCGGTGTCGCGCCGCACCTTGTCGACCTGCGGGCCCGCGACGGGTTGCCGCTCTCCGGCTGGCTCTACCGCCCGGCCGGGCCGGGCCCCTGGCCCACCGCGATCAGCCTGCACGGTGGTCCGGAGGCGCAGGAGCGTCCCGGTTACCACCCGCTGTTCCAGGCCCTGGTGGCGCAGGGCGTCGCGGTGTTCGCGCCCAACGTGCGCGGCTCGTCCGGGTTCGGCCGTTCCTTCGTCGTCGCCGACAACCTCGCCGGCCGCTACGGCGCGATCGCCGACGTGGCGGCCTGCGCCGAATTCCTCGTCGACGCCGGTGTCGCCCGGCCCGGTCAGCTCGGCTGCCTGGGCCGCTCCTACGGCGGCTATCTGGTCCTGGCGGCACTGGTGAACTTCCCCGGGTTGTTCGCCGCCGGGGTCGCCGAGTGCGGCATCTCCGACTTCCACACCTTCTTTGCCGGCACCGAGCCGTGGATCGCCGCAGCCGCCGTCAGCAAGTACGGCGACCCGCGGCGGGACGCGGACCTGCTGCGCGACCTGTCGCCGATGACCCACATCGACCGGCTCGACGTGCCGGTGCTGCTCATCCACGGCGCCAACGACACCAACGTGCCGGCGGGCGAGTCGGCGCAGGTCGCCGAGGTGCTCGCCGCCCGGGGTGTGCCGTACGGGCACCTGGTGCTCGCCGGTGAGGGGCACGACTTCCTGAGCCGTGCCAACGCCGAGGCGGCCCGGACGGCCACCACCGCCTGGCTGACCCGGCATCTCGCCGCCACCGCGAGCGTGCTCGGCTGAGGCGTTATCCTGCGCCGGTGGAGGTCGCGGCGCAGGGCGAGCGGTTGGCCGCGGACCTGGGCCGCTGGTTGGCCGAGCTGACGTTCGTCGACCTGGACACCGACGAGGTCACCGCGCGGGTGATCGACGCGGTGGTGCGGTGGGCCGAGGGCCAGGGTTGGCGGGTCTACCGGCGCGCGCCCAGCGTGTTGCCGCTGCCACCGCCGCTTCAGCAGCGGCACTCGGTGCTCGACGTGGCGTGCGCCCGCCCGGACGGCCCGCCCGTGGTGGTGGAGGTCGACCACACCGACCGGGCCCGCACCGTGCAGAAGTTGCGCGCGGAGGCGGACGCCGGCCGGATCCCGATCTGGGTGCGGTGGGGCGTCGGGCGGTTCGCCGTACCGCCACCGCCGGTGCGGATGGTGACTGTCGAGGTGACCCGCCGCGCCGGGCCGGCCGGGCGTGGGCGGCTGCACAGCCGCGTCGGCGACCGTCCCGCCCCGGCCCACTCGACCGGCGGCGGCGCGGTGACCCCGCAGGCGTTGCCGATCCCGCTGACCGACCCGCTTCCGGACCCGCCGTCGGGCCCGCTGTCAGGCCCGTCGTCGGGCCCGCTCCCGGACCCGCGAAAGGGCACCTGAAGCGAATCGTAAGCGGTCGCCGGCAGAGTTCTGGGTGTCACCGGAGAGCACGACCGACACCCAGGAGAAACCGATGCGCAAGCTCATCAACTCGACCTACATCACCCTCGACGGCGTCATCGAGAACCCGATGTGGACCGGGCCGTACTTCGACGAGGAGGCCATGAGCCTCGCCGGAGCGCAGACCGACGAGGCGGACGCGATGCTGATGGGCCGGGCAACCTACGACGGCATGTCCGTGGCCTGGCCGAACATGGACGAGAGCGACCCGACCACGGGCGCGGCGTACTTCAACAACGTCAAGAAGTACGTCGCCTCCACCACCCTGACCAACCCCACCTGGAACAACACGGAGGTGCTCCAGGGCGATCTGGTCGCGGCGGTCACCGCGCTCAAGGCCCAGGAGGGCAAGAACATCATCCAGTACGGCTTCGGCTCGGTCACCGCCCAGCTGATCCGGGCCGGTCTGGTGGACGAGGTCCGGTTCTGGATCCACCCCGTGCTGGAGGGTGCCGCCAGCGTGACCGTGCCGCTGACCGACTTCAAGGCGTCGTTCGACCTGGTCGACACCCGGGTGCACAAGAGCGGCGTGATCGTCGCCTCGTACCAGCCGAAGCGCTGAGCACCGGTCAGAGCTGAGCCCGGGCCTCGCCCGGGCTCAGCTTCGCGCCCTCGGCGACCAGCGCGTCGAAGCGTTCCCGACCGAGCGCGGCGCGCACCCGATCGGTCACCCGCTCGATCTCGTCGCGTTCGGCCGGGGCGGGCGGAGCCTGCGTGGCGAGCCGCGCCGCGGCGGCCGCGCCGAGCAACCGGGCGGCGGCCTCCGGCGCCCGCACCGCCGACGCCATCCCCTCCAGGGCATAGCTCGCGTCGCGGGGCGCGGCCATCGCCTCAGCGACCTCGAACGCCTCGACGTGCAGGGCCAGCGCGGCGTCCGGGTCGCCGCCCTGCTCGACCGCGTGGCCCAGCTCGACCAGGACCGGCGGCAGGTACAGCGCCGGCTGGGCCTCGGCCCGGCCCCGCTCGACGAGGTTGGTGAGGTGGGTGACGGCCAGATCGAGCTTGCCGTCGCGGCGGGCGGCCAGCCCGAGGCTCATCTCGGCGAAGACCAGCGCGCTGGGGGAGTCCTGCTCCCGCGCCAGCCGGTACGCGCGTTCGGCCAACTCCCTGGCCTGCGGGTAGTCGCGGGTCTGCACCGCCAGCCACGCCAGCCAGGACAGCTCGGTGCCGACCTGCGGCCACAGCCCCAGCTCCTCGGCCCAGCGCAGCCCGTCGCGGTGCAGTGCGGCGGCGCGGTCGTGCTCGCCGCGCATCTCCGCCAACGCGCCCACCCACCCGGTCGCCTGAAGTTGCCCCCACCGGTCGCCGAGGTCGGCGAAGAGCGCGGCGCTGCGGGTCGCCGCCCGCTCCAGCGCCGCCTGGTCGCCCAGCACGTGCGCGATCTTGGCTTGGGTGGTGAGCACCGCGGCCCCGGTCCACGCGTCGGCGGGGGTGGGCAACAGCTCCGCCGCCAGGGCCAGGTCACTGTGGTCGGTCACCGCGTTGGCCGCGAACCAGGCGCCCCGCCCGTCCGGGTCGCCGGCGACCGCGGCGCGCACCTGCGCCGGCGCGACGGCGTCGCCCCGCAACAGCGCGAAGCCCACCCGCCAGGCCGCCGCGCGGGCTTCCTGCGCCAGCTCGCCGCGCATCGACAGGGCACGCCGTGCCTCGGTGAGCCGGCCACGCAGAAACCAGTACCAGCTCAGTGCGACGGCCAGCCGCAGCCCGCCACCGTGGCCCAGCGCGGCACGCAGGTTCGCCGTCTCGGCGTCCAGCTCTGCCAGCCAGCGCCGCTGCTCGGCCCCGCGCAGCCCGGGGTCGGCGCGCTCGGCCAGCTCGGTGTAGTAGGCGGCGTGCCGGGCGCGTACCTCGTCGGCGTCGCTCAGGCGTTCCAGGCAGAACGCGGCCACCGATTCGAGCAGCCGGTAGCGCGGGGCCGCGCCGGAGTCGTCGAGCACCACCAGCGATCGGTCCACCAGTCGGGCCAGGGTGTCCAGGTCGGTGCGGCAGACGTGTTCGGCGGCGTGCGGGGTGCACCCGTCCGGAAACACCGCCAGTCGGGCCAGCACCATCCGGTCGGTCTCGTCCAGCAGGTCCCAGCTCCAGGCGATCACCGCGGTGAGCGTCCGCTGTCGGGGTGGCACGTCCCGCTGCGCGGTGGTGAGCAGCCGGAACCGGTCGTCGAGCCGGTCCACCACCCCGCGCACGCCCAGCGCACGCACCCGGGTCGCGGCCAGTTCCAGCGCCAGCGGGAGGCCGTCGAGGCGACGGCAGAGCTGGGCCACGGCCGCCGCGCTCTGCCCGTCGAGGCGGAAACCGCGCTGCTGCGCGGCGGCGCGGGCGACGAACAACCGGGCCGCCGCCGAGCGCCGGACCGTGTCCAGGTCACCGTCGTCCGGCACGGGCAGCGGGGGTACCTCCCAGAGCTGCTCACCGGTCAGCCCGAGTGGCTCCCTGCTGGTGGCCAGCACGCTCACCCCGGGCACGTCGCGCAGCAGCCGGGCGACCAGCTCGGCGACCGGCTCGATGACGTGCTCGCAGTTGTCCAGCACGAGCAGCAGCTGCCGGTGCCGCAGGGCGCTGACCACCCGGTCGGCGGGGGACAGGCTCGTGCCGGCGGCCTCGTAGCCGCCCAGCGCGCCGAGCACCTGTTCGGCGACCCGGGCGTCACCGGCCGGCAGCGGCGCCAACTCGACCAGCTGGACGCCGTCCGGAAAGGACCGCGCGCGGGCCGTCTCGGTGGCCAGGCGGGTCTTGCCGACGCCACCCGGGCCGACCAGCGTGACCAGCCGCTGCCGGGACAGCAGCGCCCGCAGCTCGGCCAACGCCTCGGCCCGACCGACCAACTCGTCGAGCTGGGCCGGCAGGCTGTTCCGGATGATCGCCGCCTTGGGTGGGGCGCTGAGGCCGGCGTCCTGTTCGAGGATTCTGCGGTGCAGGGCGACCAGCTCCGGGCCGGGGTCGAGGCCCAACTCCTCCGCGAGGCGTTCGCGCAGGTCGGCGTAGCTGTCCAACGCCTCGGACTGGCGGCCCGCCGCGTACAACGCGCGCAGCTGCACCGCCCGCAGCCCCTCGCGCAGCGGATGGCGGGCGACCAGCTCGGTCAGGTCCGCGGCCACCAGGTCGTGCTCGCCCCGGGCCAGCCGGGCCTGCGCCAACCGCTCCTGCACGACGAGACGTTGCTCGGCGAGCCGGGCCGCCTCGGCACTGGCGAAAGCGGCGTCGGCCACGTCGGCGTACGCCTCGCCGCGCCACAGTGCCAGCGCCTCGGTCAGCCGCTCGACATCGGTGCTGCGGCTCAGGTCGACGAACCGATCCGCGTCGACGGCGTCGGCCCGCAGCAGGTAGCCGGGTGGCCGGGACTCGACCAGCTCACGGGCGCCCGGCTCGGCGTCGTTGAGCGCCTTACGCAGCTGCGACACCCGCACCTGGAGGGCGCCGGCCGGGTTGGCGGGGGAGTCGTCACCCCACAGGTCGTCGATGAGGCGGTCCGCCGAGACCACCTGGTTGCGGTTGGCCAGCAGGTCGGCCAGCAACGCCCGTACCTTCGTGCCGGGCACCACCACCGGCTCGCCGGCGTCGGTGGTCACGGCGAGCGGCCCGAGCACCCCGAACTGCACGGCGGTCATCTTAGGGCCTTGCCGGGCGCCGTCCGGGCCCGCCGCAGGCCGGCCAGGGGCTTCGACACCGGCACCGACGCCGGTAAGGCGACCTGAAGTCGACCGTAAGCGCGCGGGCGCACGGTGTGGGCATGGACATCTACCACGAGACGCATGGCAATGGTGAGGGTCGCCCGCTGGTGCTGATCCACGGGGCGCTCTCCGGCATCGGTACGTCGTTCGGCACGATCCTGCCGTCGCTGGCGAAGACCCGGCGGGTGATCGCCGTCGAGTTGCAGGCCCACTGCCACACCCCCGACGTGGACCGTCCGCTGACCGTGGAGCACTTCGCCGCCGACGTCGTCGAGTTGCTCGACCGGTTGGGCATCGGGCGGGCGGACGTGTTCGGCTGGAGCATGGGCGCGGCGGTGGCGCTGCGCCTCGGCACCCACCACGCCGACCGGGTGGGCCGCCTCGTGCTCGCCTCGGTGAGTTTCGACGAGGACGGCCTGCACCCCGGGCTGCTCGACGGGATCCAGGACCTGCAACCGGAGCACCTGCACGGCTCGGAGTTCCACGAGGAGTATTTGCGCACCGCTCCGGACCCGGCGGGTTGGGCCACCCTGGTCACGAAGATGAAGGTGCTGGACGCGAACCTGCCCCGGTGGACGCCCGAGCAGATCCGCGCGCTGGCCGCACCCACCATGATCGTGCTGGGCGACGCGGACATCGTCCAACCCGAGCACGCGGTGCACATGTTCCGGCTGCTCGGCGGCGCGGTGCCCGGCGACCTGACCGGCCTGCCGGCCTGCCGGCTGGCCATCCTGCCCGGCACCACCCACACCACGATCCCGCAGCGCGCCGACTGGCTGGCCCCGATGATCGACGAGTTCCTGACCTGACCGACCCCGATTCGCGATCGTGCACTTTCTGCGGTGACACAAGGCATGGAAGCCGCGTTACGGCAGCACAAAGTGCACGATCGTCGGAAGGTTACCGGGGGTCCTGCTCGGATCGGCGGCGGACCGCCGCGAGCAGGCGGCGTACGCCGAGCACGTGGCCGCCCGAGGCCAGCAGGATCTGCCGATACAGGCCGCCGGCCAGGCCGGGGAAGACGGCGCGTGACTCGGCGCGCAGACGTGACCGGGTCGGACCGTCGGCGTCGAGGCGGAAGATCAGCGCGTACGTCGAGAACCGGTGGCTGCCCCGCAGGGCCAGCTCCTGACCGGGGATCGCGGTGGCGACGTGGAATCCGGGCAGTGTCGAGCCCTCGGTGAGAGGTCGGGGCCCGGACATGACGGGGTCGGCGGCACGCACCAGGCGGGCGTACCCGCTCGCGCCGAACCGCGAGAAGGACCGCTGCACGACGTCGATCAGGTGGGGCCAGACCCGGTCGGGCCCGGCGTTGATGATCGTGGTGTGTTCGTCCAGGTGGGGCAGTGGGTCGATCGGCATCGGCACCTCCCAGGTCGCCTGTCATCCTCCTCCGCCCGGTGCGAAGTTCGCCGTCCCGGTCATGGCGGCCGGCCGAATTAACGGGTAGAAACATGTCGACCCCTTCGGCGCGCGACCCGTTCTCGGCCGCTGTGGTCAGAGAGCGCTCTCACGCCGCCCCAGCTGCGCCGGACGAGACGGTCCGGTCAGCGGAGAGGACGAACCACATGACAAGCCCGTCCCGACGTACCCTCACCCTTGCCCTGGTGGTGACCGCCGCCGTCACCATGTCCAGCACCGCCGCCACCGCCGGCCGCCCGACGCACGGCGCGCCCGACTTCGGCCCGAACGTGACGATCTTCGACCCGTCCATGCCGGTCGGCCAGATCCAGCAGACCCTCGACGCCGCGCACGCCCGGCAGGTCGACAACGAGATGGGTAGCGAGCGGCACGCCTACCTGTTCAAGCCGGGCACGTACGGCACCGCCGCGCAACCGTTGCAGGCCAGGGTCGGCTACTACACCGAGGTGTCCGGCCTGGGCGCCTCGCCCACCGACGTGGCCATCACCGGCAAACTCGAGGTCTACAACCGCTGCCTGGCCGACGGCGGCACCGGCAACTGCCTGGCGCTGGTGAACTTCTGGCGCACCCTGTCCAACCTCTCGCTCACCATCAACGCGGCCGGCCAGGACGACTGTCGGTCGTCGGCGAACTTCTGGGCGGTGTCCCAGGCGGTGTCGATGCGCCGGCTGAACATCGGCGGTGGTGGTCTGTCGCTGATGGACTACTGCACGGCAGGTCCGCAGTACGCCAGCGGCGGCTTCATCGCCGACTCGCGGCTGCCCGCCACCACCAACGGCTCCCAGCAGCAGTGGCTCACCCGCAACAGCGAGGTCGCGGGCTGGTCCAACGCGGTGTGGAACCAGGTGTTCGCCGGTGTCGAGGGCGCGCCGGACGACGCCAGCTTCCCCGACCCGCCGTACACCACGCTGGAGACCACCCCGCTCAGCCGGGAGAAGCCCTACCTCTTCGTCGACGGCAAGGGCCGCTACCAGGTGCGGGTGCCCGCCGCTCAGCGGGACAGCCGGGGCGTCTCCTGGGCCGACGGCATGACGCCGGGGCGGACCATCGGGATCGGCGACTTCTTCATCGCCAAGCCCTCCGACCCGGTGCGGGTCATCAACAGCCAGTTGGCCCGGGGCAAGCACCTGCTGCTCACCCCCGGCACGTACGACATCGCGCGCAGCATCGAGGTCCGGCGTCCGGACACCGTGGTGCTCGGGATCGGGCACGCCACGCTCACCGCCGTGAACGGCACGATCCCGCTGGACGTGGCCGGTGTGCCCGGGGTGATCGTCGCCGGTGTCACGATCGACGCCGGCACCGTCGAGTCGCCGGTCCTGCTGCGGGTCGGACGCCAGCACGGCCACAACGCGAGCAGCCCGCACAACCCGACCACGCTCTCCGACGTGTACTTCCGGGTCGGCGGTCCGCACATCGGACGGACGAACACCGCGCTGGAGGTCAACAGCGACAACGTGCTCATCGACCACACCTGGGTGTGGCGCGGCGATCACGGCGTCGAGGGCTTCACCGAGGGCGTCAACGGTGACACCGACCGCTGGCGGACCAACACCGGTCGCTACGGGGCCGTCATCAACGGCGACCGGGTGACCGCTACCGGGCTGTTCGTCGAGCACTTCCAGCGGTACAACACGGTCTGGAACGGCGAGCACGGCACCACGATCCTCTACCAGAACGAGCTGCCGTACGACCCGCCGACGCAGGCCGACTGGATGAACGGCCCGGTCGAGGGCTGGGCCGGGTACAAGGTCGGTGACCGGGTGCGTCACCACACCCTGTACGGCGGCGGGGTGTACGTCTTCAACCAGAACAACCCGTCGATCCACACCGAGAACGGTTTCGAGGTCCCGAACCGGCCGGGGGTGCGACTGCACCACATCATGACCGTCAACCTCAGCGCCGGCACGATCGACCACGTGGTCAACGGCGTCGGCGACGCGGCTGACACGACTCGTGTCGGCGCCCCGGTCTACCTGAGCCAGTACCCGAGCCCGTAGCGGGGATCCGGGCGTAACGACGGTGCCGGAGCCGGTCTCGGCTCCGGCGCCGTCTCGACAAGCAGCCATCGACGCACAGGCCGCGCAAATTACTAGCGTCACCGGCGACGTGCAGCTGATTGGCGCAAAACTGACCTCAAGGGACCGAATCTCGGGTATCCACCCGGGACATTGGGCTAAGTGTCCGTTTGGTAGCTGTTGGGTGGGTTACGGTCGGCCGGTTGCAGCTGCGGGCCGACCGTTCCGTCGTTCCAAGGAGTTCCTCATGGACCTGCCCGTCACCGCCGTCGGTGTCGATTCGCCGACGGGCCTGGTGCCCCGGCGCGTGCTGGTCACCGGAGGCGCCGGCTTCATCGGCAGCCACGTGGTCGCCCGGCTGATGCTGATGGGCAGCCAGGTCCGGGTGCTCGACAACTTCTCCACCGGCCGGATCGAGAACCTGGCCGACGCCGTGTGCGGCGGGTTGACCGAGGCGGACGTCATCTCCGGTGACATCCGCGCGTCGGAGGGTGTCGAGGTCATCCACGAGTGGCAGCCGGACGTGGTGGTGCACCTCGCCGCGCAGCCGAGCCTTCCCACGGCCCGTCGTGCACCGCTGTACGACGCCGACGTCAACGTGTTCGGCACCGTCAACGTGCTGGACGCTTGCGCCCGCAGCGGCGTACGGCTGATCGTCAACGCGACCAGCAGCGACATCTTCGGCAGCGTCGCCGCGGACGAGTTGCCGGTGCGCGAGGACCACCCGATCGCGCCGGTGAGCCCGTACGGCGTCAGCAAGGCCGTCGGCGTGCACTACCTCGACTGGTACGGACGTCAGCACGGCCTGTCGTACACCTCGATGGTGTTGGGCAATGTCTACGGGCCCCGGCAGGAGGGCGGCGACTGCGGTGTGGTGTCCCTGATGGTCGACGCGCTGCTCGGGGGCCGGCAGGCGGTCATCCACGGCGACGGTACGCAGACCCGGGACTTCGTCTACGTCGGCGATGTCGCCGAGGCGATCGCGCTCGCCTGTCACCACGACGGGGTGGGGACTGTCAACATCGCCTCGGGACGGCAGACCAGCGTCAACGAGGTGTACGACACGGTCCGCGAGGCGTTCGGCGTCGACGAGGTGGCCCGTTACGAGCCGTTGCCCTGGTGGGGTGAGGTCCGCGACATGGCGCTGGACACCCGCCGGGCGCGCGAGCTGCTCGGCTGGCACCCCACTGTCGGCTTCACCGAGGGCGTCCGGATGACGGTGCGCGAAGCGCGCCGGCGCCAGACCGGCAGCCAGATCCTGTCCCCGGCGTGGGCGCTCAGTCGCTGACAGTCCAGCGCGTATTTCCCGTCATCTGATCGGGAATTTCATCGAACAGTCTCACTCTTGCGGTGCGGCATCCACTGCTGCCACGATGACCGTCAATGCCTTCCGTCGAAGAAGGAGTGGCCGTCATGGCGGTGTCCCGCCGCAGGTTCGTCACATCGGTACTGGCCGGGTCCGCCCTCGCCACCGCCTCCACCACCGAGCTGCTCACCACAATGGCCGGCCCCGCGCACGCCGCCAGTCCCCCCGGGGACGTGGTCGGCAAGGTGACCGTCGGCTACCAGGGCTGGTTCAGCGCCCCCGGCGACGGCGCGCCGATCGGCGGGTGGTGGCACTGGAGCCGCGACCGGTTCCAGCCGCCCTCGCCCGCCAACACCACCATCGTGTCCTGGCCCGACATGCGGGAGTACACCCGCAGTTACCCCACCGCGTACCCCAACCTGGGCAACGGCCAGCCGGCCACCCTCTTCTCCTCGTACGACCAGCAGACGGTGGACACCCACTTCCGCTGGATGCAGGAGTACGGCTGCGACACCGCCGCCCTGCAACGGTTCAACCCGATGGGGGACGAGGGCCCGACCCGCGACGCGATGGCGCAGAAGGTGCGCTCCGCGGCCGAGCGGTACAGCCGCAAGTTCTACATCATGTACGACGTCACCGACTGGTTCAGCTTCCAGTCGGAGATCAAGACCGACTGGACGACGAAGATGGCGGCGCACACCGCGTCGTCCGCGTACGCCCGGCAGAACGGCAAGCCGGTCGTCTGCATCTGGGGCTTCGGGTTCAGCGAACCCAGCCGGCCCTTCACCCCCGGGCCCTGCCTGGAGGTGATCAACTGGTTCAAGGCGCAGGGCTGCTACGTCATCGGCGGCGTGCCCACCTGGTGGCGGCAGGGCATCGAGGACTCCCGCCCCGGCTTCCTCGACGTCTACCACGCCTTCCACGCGATCTCGCCGTGGATGGTCTACCGGGCCAGGACGGTGGAGGAGCTGGACTCGTACTACAACAACGTCAACGTCGGCGACATGGCCGACTGCGCGGCCCGCGGCATCGACTACCTGCCCTGCGTGATGCCCGGCGACCTGGCCGGTGGGCACCGCAAACACGGCGACTTCTACTGGCGGCACATCTACAACATGGTCCGGCTCGGCTCCCAGGGCCTGTACGTGTCCATGTTCGACGAGTACAACGAGGGCAACCAGATCGCCAAGACGTCCGAGACCCAGGCCACCACCCCGGCCGGCGCGAACATCCGCGCCCTGGACGAGGACGGCGTCGCCTGCTCCGCCGACTACTACCTGCGGATCACCGCCGACGGCGGCCGGATGCTCAAGGGGCAGCTCGCCCTCACCGCCGTCCGGCCCACACCGCCGATGGTCGGCACCCCGCCCCCGACCGGCGGTGACCTCGCGGCCGGGCGGTCCACAGCGGCCAGCAGCCAGAACGGCCCGTTCCCGGCGTCGAACGCCGTCGACTCCGACGCCGGCAGCTACTGGGAGAGCGGCGGCGGCGCGTTCCCGCACTGGTGGCAGGTCGACCTCGGCGCCAACCACCAGGTCAACAAGCTCGTCGTGCGGCTGCCCGCCGGCTGGGGCGCGCGTACCCAGACCATCACGGTGCAGGGCAGCGTCGATGGCAGCTCCTTCTCGACCATCGCCGCCGCCTCCGCGTTCACCTTCGACCCGGCCACCGGCAACACCGTGACGCGCACGCTGACGACCACCACGGCCCGCCACATCCGGCTCAGCATCGCCGGCAACACCGGCTGGCCGGCGGGCCAGCTCGCCAAGGTCGAGGTGTACGCCGGCAGCACCGTCCCGGACAACCCGCCGACCGCCCCGAGCGGCCTCGCCGTCACGGGCAAGACGTCGACGAGCGTGTCCCTGTCCTGGACGGCCGCCACCGACGACACCGGGGTGACCGGTTACCAGGTACGCCAGGGCGGCACGGTGGTCGCCACCGTCACCGGCACCACGGCGACGGTTAGTGGGCTCAGCGCCTCTACCGCGTACACGTTCACCGTCGTCGCCCGCGACGCCGCCGGCAACACCTCGACCGCGTCGAACGCCGTCACCGTGACCACCGACGCCGCAGCCAACTCGGACCTTGCCCGGGGCCGATCCACGTCGGAGAGCAGCCACGTCCAGAGCTACGGGTCGGGCAACGTGGTCGACGGTGACCCGAACAGCTACTGGGAGAGCGCCAACGACGCGTTCCCGCAGTGGGTCCAGGTCGACCTGGGTGCGACGCGCACGGTCGGGCGGGTGGTGTTGAAGCTGCCGCCGTCGTCGGCGTGGGGCGCTCGGACGCAGACCCTGTCCGTGCACGGGAGCGCCGACGGGGGCAGCTTCGGCACGCTCGTCGGCTCGGCGGGGCGGACGTTCGACCCTGCCAGCGGTAATCAGGTGACGCTGACGTTCACCGCCGCGCAGGCGCGCTACGTGCGGATCACCGTCACGGGTAACACGGGCTGGCCGGCTGGGCAGTTGTCGACGCTGGAGGTCTACGCCAGCTGATTGGACGTGGGCGGCCGCCGGACGCCGACCGGCGGCCGTCCATCTCATCGAGCGGACGCGAGCCGCCCTTCGACCAAGGTCCTCGTCATTCTGGCCTGCTCAGCCCCGAGAGCCGTGGTCGGCGGGAGGCGGGACGGCAACAGCCTGCCGCTGGCCTTTCCGTCCTTGATCAGCCGGCATGGCAGTATCTCGGCCGTGACCAAAGCCGAGCGGGCTGCGCATCGCAGTGATCATGCCTGGCCGCGTGGAGCGGGACCATTCTCCCTAGTCGCTGGCCTGGCCGCGATCGCATTTGGGGTCGCAGTGACCGCAAGCTCTGCACAGGTCCTCACATCGGCGCTGTGTCTGCTTGCGGGTCTGCTGATCGGATCGTGGGGAGGCGCACTCTTTGCTGGGCTCGTCGGCGGACTTCTTCTCGCCAACGTCTGGGCCATCCAGGGTGCGAGGGCAACCCGTCGACGGTGATGGCGCGGCCGACATCACGTCCTAGCACGCCCGATCCATGCCCGATAAAGCGGCGAGTAAGCACGCCGCTTGTAGACCCCTTGATCAGCTCTGTGAGCCAGTGGGCGACGGACGACGCGACCTGCACGACCGGATTGTGTTCACCCAGTATGCGACCGAGGCCCTGCCTCGTGTTCTGCTCCGTGAACTGAAGACAGCGCGACAATCGAGCCGCCAGCAAGATACAGCGGAACCTGTTGTTCACGCGCGCTCATCGCCGCGTGGACTCGTATGGCGACGTTGTCGGGAAGACGGTGCTCGGCCTCCCGAGGCGAGAAGAAGGCAGCGTCCTCTAACTCCTCTCTCGGCAGATCGAGACGATCGAGGCTGGCAACGGACCCGCAGTCGAACGTGAAGCTGACAATTGCCCGTGGCCGCTGCCCGGCGGGCGGTGCCCAGTCCACTACGAGAAGGTCACCCACCACCACGGAGATCCCCAACTCCTCTCGGATCTCACGGGCGCAGGCATCATGTGGGTACTCGCCATCTTCGACGTAGCCGCCGGGGAAGGCCCAGTGGTCGCGGTACGTGGGTTTGACGAGCAGCACGTTGCCGGCCGGGTCGGTGATGAAGGCAGCGGCGGCGGCGTAGAAGGAAGCCAGGTTGGCGTACCACGTGGCGGGCTCCGTCCATGTCACCTCGGTGACGCTAGCGGACGAGCCCAGGTGGGGCTCTCGCGCTACGCGGCTGTCGGCAGGGCCGCGAGGCTATGCAGCACTTCGTTGACCTGGGGCGACGCCTGCTGAGGGCTGAGCACCGCACTCAGTTCGCGGACGCGCTGTTGAACACGTGCCGAATGGATATCCGAGGCGTGCTGTGCCAGCTTCCGACCCCAGATGCAGGCGGCGTCTGTGTCCCCGGCGCGGGCATGGGTCACGGCGAGGAGAGCGGTGTGCAGGGCGCGCGTACGGGTGTTTTCGCTGGCAAGGGTGAGAGCGTCGGGGGCGTGGTTAAGGGCCTGCGAATACAGCTGTAGGTCACCGAGGCACCTCAACGCGGCTCCGGCGAGGTGGGCCGGGCTGAAGTAGGTGACCCAGCGCGGACCGGGGGCTGCGCCTGTGCGGTCGAGGGCACGCTCGGCTCTGGCGAGCGCGAGTTGGCAGCCACGTCGCTCGCCGGACTGCCCGTAGGCGGTCGCGGCGGTGGCGTGCAGCCGAGCCAGCACGGCGGCCGGCGCCCGCCCTGCCCCGTCGATGGCCGCTTCGGCGAGCCGGGCCGCGTCCCGGGAATGGCCCAGGTGCACGGCCTGGGTTGCGAGGTTGGCCAGCAGGTGAGCGCCGTAGAGGCGGTCATCGGCGGCCTTGGCGAGCCGCAAGGCAACGGTCACGTGTTGTTGGGCGGTGGCGTGGTCGCCCGCGTCGTAGGACATGAAGGCGAGCTGCCCGCACAATGTCGCAGTTGCCCGCATGAGGTCGCGTCCCACGGCCTCGGTGTAAGTGCCGTGCAGCATGGGTACGACCTGGCGAACGAGGAAGTCGGCCATGAGCGCGCGGGTGCGCGAGGAGCCGCTGCCGTGACGTCGGTCGAGATCGGTGAAGTGGTCCGCGAGCGCGTACAGCGACTGGACGTCGGTAGGGGTGACTTGCTGTCGGCCGCTCCGGCTGGCCGTCTCGTCGGGCAGGTCATACCGCCAACCGAGTGCCGCCTGTAGTGCTTTGCCGGTATCGAACGCCCCGCTGACTTGTGGGTTGAGGCGCCTGGCGAGTCTCGTCCAGATCTGCTCGGCGGTACCTATCGCGCTATCAACGGACCCGGGATAGACGCAGGTTCCGATGTTTTCGGCGTGTCCGAAGCCCAGTTCCGTAACAGGGACGGAGCGACCGAGCTTGCGGGTTAGCGTCTCGGCCATGGCGGCCTGGACGTGTTCGCCTGGCCGGCGACCGCGTAACCACCAGTAGACGCTGGCGGCGTCGTATCGCCAGGTGCCCTGGTCGCGGCCCGCGTGATTGAGCTGGCGGGCGAAGGCAGCGTGCGCGTTGCCGTAGCCAGCGGCAAGCAGCAGCCCCTCGAACGCCGCGTTCGTCACCGGTCGCGCCATGGGTCCGCCTCCAGGCATCAGTCAACTACAACTAGTGACGACCCTAAGGGTTGTCGAGGTCCTATGGGGACCGGCGCAACCCTGCGCAACCCACGTCCTGAGCAGCGCAATCGCACGCATTGCTTGCCATCTGGTCCGTCGATCGGCAACCGGCTTCGGTGATTGCAGGAGTCCTGGGTAGCCGACCAAATCTGAACGTCGCGCCCGGGTTTGCGGAGGTGGTCATGCAGGGCGACGAGTCAGCGAGCAGGGGCGAAGAGTCAGAGGCGGCCGAGCGGGAGGCTGCCAAACAGCGCCTTCTGGCTCGGGCCGAGGAAGAGCGCGTGCCGGTGGAGGACACCACTCGGGCGGTCCCGGACCGGCGGTGGCGGCGTGAGCAGCGATAACCTCCCGATCGGCCGCCGCGTCGCCCGCTGGCGAGTGCGGCGGTCGATGACGCAGCAGATGCTCGCCGATCGGCTGCGCAGGTCGAAGAGTTGGGTGGACAAGATTGAGCGGGGTGCCCGCGCTCTGGACCGGTACTCGGTGATTCAGGAGGTGGCCCACGTCCTGCGGGTCGACCCGGAGGTGCTGCTCGGCCAGCAGCGCAGCACCCCGGCGGGCACGCCGGAGGGGGTGGACGACATCCGCGCCGCCCTCGCACGCTACGACATCCCGCAAGCCGCGCAGCAGACGGACGAGCTGAGGAGGCAGGTCGGGTACGCCTGGTTGAGCTACCAGCACGCGCACTACGGCCAGTTGGTAAGGCTCCTGCCGAGTCTGCTCGACGCAGCCCAGGCCGCCCAGGCACAGGAGTTGCGGGTGCAGGCGTACCGAATCACCTCGTCGTTGCTGGTGAAGCTCGGCGAGGCCGACCTCGCGTGGCTGGCCGCCGACCGGGCGATGTCCGCCGCCGGCGACGACCCGATCCTGGCCGCAACGGCGACCATCTCGGTAGCCCAGGCGCTCCGCGCCTCCAGCCGCGACCGCCTAGCCCTGACCGTGACCCAAACGGCGGCGAACCGCATCCTCCCGCCCCTCTCCCACCCGGCTGATCATGAGGTTGGCGGGCTTCGTGGAGATCAAATCGCCCGCCAACCTCATGATCAACGAGGCGAGGGCGAGGGCGAGGGCAAGGGTGCGCCCTCGCGGCAGCGGTCGGCGGGGGATTGGGCGGTAGGTGGGACCCTGCTGGTGCAGGCCGCTCTCGCCGCCGCTGGCTGCGGTGAGCACCGTCGCGCTGACGCGCTGATCGACCGGGCCGCTGGCGTCGCCGCCAGCCTGAGGGGGTACGACGACCCGCATCGCATCAGCTTCGGCGCGACCGCCGTCGAGTTGGCCCGGGTACTGGTGGCGGCTCAGCGGGGTGACGCCGTCGAGGCGTTACGACGGCACTCGACAATCGTGCGGCGGGAGGGGTGGCGGCGGTTGCCGGCCGAGTATCGGGGCGCGTACCTGGTAAACGTCGCTCGGGCGTGCCTCCAGGTGGGTGACCTGCGCGGGGCTGCTCGCGCGCTTGTCGACGCGGACAGTGTCGCGCCGGCTGAGGTTCGGTGCCGGTCGTTGGCGCGTACCGTGATCGCCGATGTCGCCCGCGCGCAGCCGGCACCGGCCGGCGTGGCGCGACTGGCCACGGTGGTCGGCCTCACCCGCTGATGGACGAGCGCAGGCGCAGGTTGTAGGCCGGGCGTCAGTGCTCCCAGAGGTTTTCCGTGCGGAAGTACCTGGCGGTGAACTGCTCTTCCACGGCTCCGGTGTCCGTCTCGGCTGTCCACCAGCCTGGCCAGACATCGACGCCGGAGGGTGCGCTGATGGCCGTCAGGACGGTGGAGCACCGGTGGCAGCGCCGGGGTGCCGAGTCCCGGAACCGCCCGCCGCAGTCGCAGGGGCGCAGCCGTGCCTCAAGTGCCGCCATCAGCGTGGGGTAGGCGTCGTCCCGGGACGGCAGAGCGTCCGCGATGGCCATACACGTGCTGTCGTAGTAGCTGATGTCCACCCGCATCGGGCAGCTGTCGCAGTAGAGGAAGTAGCAGTCCAGAAGTGGCGAGTGGTCGAGGCGGTAGAGCCGTTCGTGGCACTCCGGACAGATGATGTCCTCACCGTTCAGCCAGTTGTCGTCGACGTCGTCCGCCTGGCCCATCGGTTGATCATCTCATGTGTCCGACGCCGAGGCGCGTCCGCGATTCGCGTTTCGGCGCTAACGAGGCTGACCGCGGCGGGCACTTCGCGGCGTGGGAGGAGCCGGACGTCTTCTCCGCCGAGGTGCGTGCCGCGTTCCGGCCGCTGCGGAACCCCTGACAACCTCACCCGCTGACGGACGAACGCCGGCGCAGGTCGTCGGCCGGGTGGATGGTGCGTACCGGGTCGGGCACCGGCCCCCGGCGTTGCCACTCGCGCGGGTAGCCCAGCGAGACCTCCTCGAAGCGCACCCCGTCGTGGAAGGTGGTGCGGGGGATGTGCAGGTGCCCGTACACGACGGTGGCCGCGCCGAAGCGCAGGTGCCAGTCGCTGGTGCGGACGGTGCCGCACCACTGGGCGAAGAGCGGGTAGCGCAGGATGTCGGTGGGTTCCCGCACGAGCGGGTAGTGGTTGACCAGCACCGTCGGCAACGCCGGGTCGCGTTCGGTCAGCCGGCGTTCGGTCTCGGCGATCCGGGCCGTGCACCACGCCTCCCGGCTGGGGTACGGGTCGGGGTGCAGCAGCATCTCGTCGGTGCAGACCACCCCGGCCGCGTACGCCAGGGCCAGCGACTCCTGCTGGGTGCGGGCCTGCGGCACCCGGAACGTGTAGTCGTAGAGCACGAACAGCGGGGCGATGGTGGCCGGGCCGCCGTCGCCGTCCCACACCGGGTACGGGTCCTCCGGGGTGAGCACGCCCAGCCGTCGGCACATCCGGACCAGCTCGCGGTAACGCTCCTCGCCGCGCAGGGTGACCCTGTCGTTCGGTGGCGTCCACAACTCGTGGTTGCCGGGTGCCCAGACGACGCGCGCGAAGCGGCTGTTCAGCAGCCCGAGCGCCCACTCGATGTCGGCGAACCGGTCGGCGACGTCACCGGCGACCAGCAGCCAGTCGCCGTCGTTGTCGGGGCGTAGTTCCCGCACGAACGCCCGGTTCAGTGGGTGCCCGACGTGCAGGTCGCTGACAGCCCGCAGTCGGGGCGGAAGGCTCACCACCCGAGGCTAGGCCGTCGCTACCCGATCGGAACACCCCTGTCCGGGGCTTCTGAGCGTGTCCGGACGCCCGCATATCCGTCGACCCGGCGGGAAAGCGCGGGGCGTCCGACAGCCCGAAACCGGAGCAGGAGACAAACATGCCTTTCATTACCGTGGGGACGGAAAACTCCGCGCCCATCGACCTGTACTACGAGGATCACGGTTCCGGTAAGCCGGTGGTGCTGATCCACGGCTTCCCGTTCAACGGCGCGACCTGGGAGAAGGAGACCACCGCGCTGCTCAACGCCGGATACCGGACGATCACCTACGACCGGCGCGGTAACGGCAACTCCGCCCAGCCGGCGTTCGGGTACGACTACAACACGTTCGCCGCGGACCTGGACGTGCTGATGACCGAGTTGGACCTGAACGAGGTGACCTTGATCGGTCACTCGATGGGCACCGGCGAAGTGGTCCGCTACCTCGGTAACTACGGCTCGCAACGGGTGAGCCGGGCCGTGCTGATCAGCCCGCTGCAACCGATGCTGGCCAAGGCCAACGACAACCCGGAGGGTGTCGAGAGAAACCTCTTCAAGGGTTTCCAGGACGCCATCCTGAAGGACCGCTTCGCCTATCTGACGTCCTTCTGCGACGCGTTCTTCAACCCGGACCAGAACATGGGCAAGCGGGTCAGCGAGGAGGCGTACCGGGCGCACTGGCAGATCGGCGCGATGGCCTCCGGCAAGGCCACCCACGACAGTGTGGACGCCTGGCAGGAAGACTTCCGTCCGGACCTGCCGAAGATCAATATTCCGGTGCTGATCATTCAGGGTGACCAGGACCGGGTGCTGCCCTACCCGGTGACCGGCCAGCGGCTCGGGCCGATGATGCCGACCGGCCAGCTCATCACGCTCAAGGGCGCGCCGCACGGCATCCCGTGGACCCACGCCGACGAGATCAACAAGGCGGTTCTGGACTTCATGAAGCAGCCGGCCAAGGCGCGTGCCTGACCCGTACCGGTAGCCGATCGGACGCCAGCGCCGTGAGGCGCCGCGACACCCGGCCCACGGTTCGCACCGGGGCCGGGTGTCGTCGTCGGTCAGGCCCGGCGGGCCACCACCGCGCCGTTCGCCCCCGGTGCGTCGAACGGCACCGTACGCACGTCGACGAAACCGGCGTCGGTGAGCCAGGCGGCGTACTCGGCGCCCGAGTAGTTGCGCCCGCCCTCGGTCTCGACGAGCATGTTCATCCCCATCAGCGCCGCCTCGGGTGGCCCGGTGCGTTCGTCGTTGAGCAGCAGTTCGCAGACGACGATCGCCCCGCCGGGCGGCAACGCCGCGTGGCACCGGGTCAGCAACGCCCGGTTCGTCGGCTCGTCCCAGTCGTGCAGGATCATGCTGAGCAGGATGACGTCGTGGCCCGTCGGCAGCGCCGGGTCGGCGAGGAAGTCACCCGCCACCGCGTCGATCCGCCCGGTAAGGCCGGCCTCCGCGATCCGCTCCCGGGCCCTGACGCAGACGTGCGGCAGATCCAGGACGGTCGCCCGCAACTCGGGCAGGCGGCGGCAGAACTCGATCGGGAACGCGCCGGCCCCGCCGCCGACGTCGAGCAGCCGGCGATGCGCCGAGAAGTCGTACGCGTCGGCCAACGCGCTGGCGGTGAAGCTGGACGTGGAGAACATCGCGTCCCAGAACTGCGCCAGCATCTCCGGGTCGGCGGTGTCGAACATCGACTGTTGGGCCTCCGGGTCCCAGGTCAACGGCCGATCCGTGCGCAGTGCCTCGCCGATGCGGTGCCACGGCAGGTAGGTGCGCAGGTCGGAGTAGCGGATCTGCGCGCCGAAGTAGTACGGGCGACCCTCGACCAGGAACTGCTCGGCCAACTCGGAGTTGCGGTACGCGTCGCCGGCCCTCTCCAGCAGCCCGAGCGAGGCACTGGCGGCCAGCAACAGGTCCGCCGGCCGGTCGGGCAACCCGAACTCGGCGGCGGCCTCCTCGACGGTCATCGTCCGCCCACCGGCCAACCTGGTGAACAGGCCGAGCTCGACGCCGGCCGCGAGGGTCTTGAACCCCCACACACCGGCCACCAGACGCATGAGGGGAGTGGGAGTGATCATGCCGACATGAGATCACAGATCGGCGCTTTCCACGATGGACGGTCACGCCCGTAGCAACGTCACCAACCCCGCGGCCACCAGCACCCCGGCCCAGAGCCGGTCCACGTTGAACCAGGCCCGACGCAGCACACCCACCCCGAACACCTGGTAGACCAGCACCGCCACGGCCAGGGCGACGCCGAGCATCGCCACGGTGTGCACCCCGGCCGCCGCGAGGCCGGACAGCGCACCCACCGGCGCGGCGGCCAGGTGCCCGGAGTGACCCCCGGGCACCGGTTCGGCCACCAGCACCGGCACCAGCATCAGACCCGCGCCGTGCGCTGACGACATCAGGAACGACCAACCGGCGAGCTGCCCCGCCGACAACCGCATCCCCGCCCACCGGAAGTGCCGCTCGGAGAGCAGTCGCCACAGCCCGAACGCGACCAGCAGCACGCCGCCGAGCACCGCGAGGGCGCTGCTCGCCGTCACCGACCGGGTCGCGGCGACCAGCGCGGCGACGATCGCCACCGAGGCGAGATGCCCCGCCGCGATCGGCGGCAGGGCCCGCAGCAACGCCATCCGGCTGCGCTCCTGAAGGCCCCGGGCCACCGCGAAGAGCCACCCCATCGCCGGGTTCAGACCATGGAACGCGCCGAGCGCGGCGAGCGTCGCCAGGGCGGTGAGGGTCACGGAAAGCAGTACGAGTCGGAGGAGGCGTCCCCGCCCTGCAACCGGGTCTGGTGCACACGCAGACCCCGGAACTCGTCCCCGTGCGGGAAGAACCGCTCATCCGGGGTGAGCCCACCGGCGTCCACGTCGACGTCGAGCTTGGCCAACCAGGCGCCCACCCCGTCGGGGTAGAACTGGTCGTCCCACGCGCCGTAGAGCGAGTTGCTGACGTACACCCGCCGACCGTCCCGGCTGACCTCGACCATCTGCGGGCCACCGGCCAACGGCTCGTCCGGCGCGGACGGGTGCGCGCTGCGGCGGACGATCCCGCCGAGGTGCACCGAGCCCGTCTGCACCGGGTGCAGGGGGTCGCTGACGTCGTACTGGCGCAGCTCGCCGGTGCCCCAGCAGGAGACGTAGAGGAACCGGTCGTCCACCGACAGGTCGATGTCGGTCACCAGCGGCGGCACCGCCCCGAACGGTTTGAGCAGGTCGGGCAGGTCCGCCGGGTCGGCCGGCTCGGCCGGGATGTCGATCACCCTGGTGACCGCCCAGCCGTCCCCGTCGCGGTGCCACAACCAGATCGAGGCGGACAGGTCCTCGACGCTGATCACCACACCGACGAACCCGTACGACTTCGTCGGGTCGTGCGCCGGCCGCAGCTCCAGCGGCATCTGATACGCATCGCCCAGGTCGACCCGCTGCACGTGCCGGCGTTTCGCCAGATCCCAGAAGTGGATGGCGTGCCCGTAGCGTCGGCCCAGCAGCAACTCACCGACGATGCCGTCCTCGATCATCGACGGGGTGCCCCACTCGCTGGTGACCAGCACGTCCTGGGTCAGGTGCCACCACACGTCGTACGCCAGGAACTGCGGACCCCGGTCGGCCTCCCACGCCCCGCGTACCTCGAACGTGGTGTGGTCGAGGATGGCGATGCCGCCCGGGCCCTCCGCGCCATCCGCGCCACCGAGCGCGGAGAGGTAGATGCCGTCCGGGCCGCAGTGCACGGTGTGCGGCCGCGAGTAGCCGGCCCGCTTCGCCAACTCCTCCGCCCCGATCACCTTGACGATCTGCGGCTGGCGCGGATCAGGCTGGGTGTCGAGCACGTGGATGCGCGACGACCGCAGGCCGGGCACGATCAGGTACCGCCGCTCGACGTGCGGGTGCGGGGCGGTCGGGCAGAGCGCGCTGCTGCACGCGTTCCAGCCGAAGTGGTGCAGCTCGTCACCGACGTACGGCAGGTCGGTCCAGCCGACGACGCGGCCGTAGTCGGCCGACTCCGGGTCGGTGTCCAGCACCACTATGGCGTCCGGACGCTTCGCCGCCCGGTCGAAGGCCGCCACGTAGGCGAGTTTCTCCGCCGGGGCGGTCACCGCCTCGCCGGGGGACGGGTAGAACGTGGGGTCGGGGGTCCAGCGGGTCATCGCGTCTCCGCTCGTCAGATGGTGGGAACGCCGAGCCGGCCGAGCAGGTGGCGGCGCAACGCGCCGAGGGCCGGGTCGTCCGGCGTACGGGTGGGACCGAGGTCGACGGGCAGGTCCGCGGCGATGCGACCCTCGTCGAGGAGCAGGATCCGGTCGGCGAGCAGCAACGCCTCCTCCACGTCGTGGGTGACCAGCAGGGCGGCGAAACCGTGCTCGGCGCGCAGCCGGCGCAGCAGGATCTGCATCCGCAGTCGGGTCAGCGCGTCCAGCGCGCCGAACGGCTCGTCGAGCAGCAGCAGGTCCGGTTCGCGGACCAGGGCCCGCGCCACGGCCACCCGCTGCGCCTGCCCGCCGGACAACTCGGCCGGCCAGGCGCGGTGCCGCTCGGCGAGACCGACCTCGGCCAGCGCCCGCCGGACACGCCCCGGAGCGTCCACACCGGACACGCCGAGCCGCACGTTGTCAGCCACCCGTTTCCACGGCAGCAACCGGTGTTCCTGGAAGACCACGGCGGCGGTGCCGTGCACGACGATCGTCCCGCTGGCCTCGCCGTCCAACCCGGCGAGAATCCGCAGGAGCGTGCTCTTGCCGGAACCGCTGCCGCCGAGCAGGGCCACCACCTCACCGCGGGCGATGCTCAGGTCGACCCCGGTCAACACGACGGTCGGGCCGAACGCCCGGCGCACCGCGTGGGCGGTCAGCACCGGCTCGGCGCCGTTCAGGTGGCCCGCAGTCCGCGACGCCATGTCAACATCCTCCTCTCCAGGACCCGCAACGCACTGTCGGATATCAGCCCGAGCAGGGCGTAGACGAGCAGACCGAGCACCACCACGTCGGTCTGGCTGAACTCGCGCGCCTCCATCATCAGAAAGCCGATCCCCGTCTGGGCGTTGACCTGCTCGCCGACGACCAGGCTGAGCCAGGCCGCCCCGATCGCCAGCCGCAGGCCGAGGAAGAGCGACGGCAGCGCACCGGGCAGCACCACGTGGCGCAGCCGGGCGGCCTGGCCCAGACCACAGGTGCGGGCGACCTCCACCAGCCGTTCGTCGATGTCCCGGATGCCGGCGTAGGTGTTGAAGTAGATGGGGAAGAACGCGCCCAGCGCCACCAGGCTGATCTTCAGCGACTCGCCGATGCCGACCCAGATGATCAGCAACGGCACCAGCCCGAGGTGTGGCAACATCCGGGCCATCTGCACCGGCGGATCGACCAGGTCGTCACCGAGCCGCAGCAGCCCGGCCACGGTGCCCAGGGCCAGCGCCAGCAGGCCGCCGATCAGCAGGCCCGCCCCGGCGCGGGTGAGGGAGTCCAGCAGGTGGATGCCGAGTGTGCCGTCCCGGCTCAGCCGCCACCCGGTGGCCAGGACGTCGCTGGGCGCGGGCAGCTTCTCGGCCGCCAGCAGCCCGGTCCGCGCGGCCAATTCCCAGCCCAGGACCAGCACCGCCGGGCTCACCACCCGCCGCCAGCGCCGGGCCGGCCGCTGACGACGGGGTACGACCGGCGCCGCGGCCGCGATCTCGTCGGGCGCCTCGACCAGCGTCGCCCGGGTCACTGGAACACCGCGCTGAACCGGTCGTCGACCCGCGATCGCAGGTCGACCGGGCCTGGGATGAGGTCCAGGGCGATGAAGCTGTCGGTGATCGCCTGCAGTTCGTCGCCGATGGCCGGGGTGACCGCGGCGAGGGGCTTGGCGCTGCGGGCCAGCGCGCGGCTGGTGACGTCCTGCGGAATCTTCAGCTCCGGCGCGAGGGTGCTGGCTCGCTCCTCGGGGTGGGCGATGCCCCAGTCGGTCACCTCGCGGTAGCGCTGCAGGAACGCCCGGATCTCGTCCGAGCGCTCGTCGAGCGCCTGGGGCGCGGCCAGGACGTACTCGCGGTTGCTGGCCAGGCCGGTCGCGTCGGCGAGCACCTGAACCCCTGGCTGCTCGGCCAGGGCGAAGTACGGGTCCCAGATCACCCAGGCGTCGATCTGGCCGCCGTCGAACGCGGGCCGCCCCTCGGCGGGCTTGAGGTACTTGACCTGGATGTCCTTCAGGGTCATGTGGTTCGCTTCCAGCAGCCGGACCAGCAGCCAGTGCACGTTGGAGCCCTTGTTGAGGGCCACCGTCCTGCCCTTGAGGTCGGCGAAGCTGCGGAACCCGCGATCGGCCTTGACCAGCACGGCCTCACCCTGCGGGATCGGTGCCGAGGTGCCGATGATGGAGAACGGAATCTTCCCGGCGGCGGCGAAGACGGGCGGTGCCTCGCCGACCTGCCCGATGTCGATGGAGCCGGCCTTGAGCGCTTCGGTGAGCGCGGGGCCGCTCTCGAACAGCGACCACTCCACGTCCGGTGCGGCGTTGCGCGCCTTCACCAGGCTCAGCCCGCCGAAGCGCTGGTAACCGATCCGGAGCTTCTGCGCGGTGCCGCCGGCATCGGCGGACCCACCGCACCCGCTCACCGCGGTCGTGGCGAGCAGCGCCACGGTGGTGAGCGCGGCCGTCAGAAGGCGCCGCGGGTGGCGAGTCGTCGATGGAGTGGGCATGGCGGCTCCTCGGATCGGGCAGGCGGGGTGGCGGCGCATCGACAGGTGTCGGCGCGACGGTAGCCTACTAACCCGATAGGTTTTATGGGTAGGCTGTCCGCAGGATCGTCCCACCCCTCAGGAGGTGCCCGCGTCACCGCGTGCGCCGACCGCCCCGCTGACGGAAAGAGCCGCGATGACCCTCACCTTCCACTGGTTCCTGCCCACCAACGGCGACAGTCGCGACATCGTCGGCGGCGGGCACGGCGTACCGACCGGTGCCGCCGGAGGCGCCCGCCCGGCCAGCGTGGCGTACCTCGGACAGATCGCCCGCAGCGCCGAGCAACTCGGCTTCGTCGGCGCGCTCACCCCGACCGGCGCCTGGTGCGAGGACGCCTGGCTGACCACGGCGATGCTGACCGAGGTCACCGAACGCCTCAGGTTCCTGGTCGCCTTCCGGCCCGGCCTGACCTCACCCACCCTCGCCGCCCAGATGGCCTCCACGTTCCAGCGGCTGTCCCGGGGCCGCCTGCTGCTCAACGTGGTCACCGGCGGCGAGTCATCGGAGCAGCGGGCCTACGGCGACTTCCTGGACAAAGACGCCCGGTACGCGCGGGCCGACGAGTTCCTGCACGTCGTCCGCGCGCTGTGGCGGGGGGAGACGGTGGACCACGCGGGCAGCCACCTGCGCGTCGAGCAGGCGCGGCTGCACCGGTTGCCCGACCCGGCCCCGCCGGTCTACTTCGGCGGCTCGTCGGCCGCAGCCCTGCCCGTGGCGGTACGGCACAGCGACGTCTACCTCACCTGGGGCGAGCCGCCGGCCCAGGTCGCCGAGAAGCTGCACCGGGTCCGGTCGCTGGCCGCCGACGTCGGGCGGGAACTGCGCTTCGGCATCCGGCTGCACGTCATCGCCCGCGACACCGCCGCCGAGGCGTGGGCGCAGGCTCGTCGCCTGCTCGACGGCATCGCCGAGGCCGACATCCGGGCGGTGCAGGACGGTCTGCGCCGCAGCGAGTCGGAGGGGCAGCGCCGGATGCTCGACCTGCACGGTGGCTCCCGCGACGGCCTGGAGGTCGCGCCCAACCTGTGGGCGGGGGTCGGGCTGGTCCGTGGCGGGGCCGGCACCGCGCTGGTGGGCAGCCATGCCGAAGTCGCTGATCGGATCGCCGAGTACCACGCGCTCGGCATCGACGAGTTCATCCTCTCCGGCTATCCGCACCTGGAGGAGGCGTACTGGTTCGGCGAGGGGGTGCTGCCGATCCTTCGCGACCGCGGGCTGTGGCGGCACCCCGACGGCCCGCGGGGCGCGGCGGACCAGGTCGACGTCCCGTTCGCCGGTTCGCCCGCGCCGGAGCCTGCCGGGGTCCGCTGACCGGGCCCGGACGGCCGTTGGGATCAGGTGGGTCGGCGGGCCATCCGTCGGCCGATCCGCCGCCCGGCGAGGCTCACCAGTGTGCTGCCGACAGCCATCCCGACCAGCACCAGAATTCCGCCTACGACCCACAGCCCGCTGTCGTCGGTGCCGGCGGCCCGCCACGACCAGACCGCCGTGAACGCCACAGTCATCACCGGCGCCACCAGCCACGGGCTGAGCCGCGTCCCGGCGAAACCGGCCAGCAGCACCAGCGTCAGCACGCAGCCGATCACCTGCCACGCCTCGTACGGGCCGCTGCTCGCGCCGGTCTGCGCGTCGACCGTGTACCGGGTGTCCCAACCCAGCCAGAGCAGCCACGCCCCGACCGTGGCCGCCGCCAGGAACAGAACGCCGAGCAGTGTCCGCGTACCCCTCGAAGCCGTCATCCGGCGATCATCCCCCGCCTCCCACGCCGACGGGAACACACCCCGGCACCCGGGCCCCGCCCCACACGATCCGCGATGGACTGTTGCCCCGGTCGGTGGCGATCCTCTACGGTCTGCTCAGCGGTGGGCGGTGCGGTCCGCATCCGACCCGACACCGCCGGTTGCCCGTCGTGCGGGCCGGGATGGTGGAGTCCCGGGTCGCCCCGGCGGCGGTGCCCCGGCGGTCGTGTGACTCCCAGCTCGTTCCCGGGTCCGCCCGGGGTGGCTCCGCGTGGAGCCGACGCGAGCCGGGGCACGCCGACCCACCGGGAGAGCCCCGTGTTCCTCAGCCCGCACGAGCAGGACCGCCTGCTCGTCCACGTCGCGGCCGATGTCGCCCGCGCCCGCCGCGAACGCGGCCTGCGCCTCAACTATCCCGAAGCCGTCGCGGTGATCACCGCGTTCCTCCTCGAAGGGGCCCGCGACGGGCGGTCGGTGGTCGACCTGATGTCGGCCGGCCGGGCGGTGCTCGGCCGCGACGACGTCCAGGACGGCATCCCCGAGCTGCTGAGGGAGGTGCAGGTGGAGGCGACGTTCCCGGACGGCACCAAGTTGGTGACGGTGCACCACCCGATCCCGTGATCCCCGGGGAGATCCTGCCGGCCGCCGACCCGGTCGAGATCAACGTGGGTCGCCCGGTGACCACGCTGCTCGTGGTCAACACCGCCGACCGTCCGGTGCAGGTCGGCTCGCACTACCACTTCGCCGAGGCCAACCCGGCGCTGTCCTTCGACAGGGGCGCGGCGTGGGGGCAGCGCCTCGCCGTGCCGGCCGGCACGTCGGTCCGGTTCGAGCCGGGCATCAGCCGCAGCGTCGACCTCGTCCCGCTGGGAGGCGCGCGCGTCGTGCCCGGCCTGCGGGGCGAGTGCGCCGGACCGCTCGACACCCCGACGGCCGCCGGGTCGCCGCGGTGAGCGCCGTGCGGCGGGACCGCTACATCGACCTGTACGGACCGACGACCGGTGACCGGATCCGGCTGGCCGACACGAACCTGCTCATCGAGGTGGAGACCGACCACTGCGTGGGCGGCGACGAGGCGGTCTTCGGCGGCGGGAAGGTGATCCGCGAGTCGATGGGGCAGTCCCGGGCCACCCGGGCCGAGGGGGCACTGGACACCGTCATCACCGGAGCTGTGGTGCTCGACCACTGGGGTGTGGTCAAGGCCGACGTGGGGCTGCGCGACGGGCGCATCGTGGCGCTCGGTCGCGCCGGCAACCCGGACACCATGCCCGGCGTGCACCCCGACCTGGTCATCGGCCCGTCGACCGAGGTGATCGCGGGCAACGGGCGGATCCTCACCGCCGGCGCTGTCGACACCCACGTGCACTTCATCTGCCCGCAGATCGTCACCGAGGCGCTGGCCAGCGGCGTCACCACTCTGGTCGGCGGCGGCACCGGGCCGGCCGAGGGGACCCGCGCGACAACTGTCACCCCGAGCGCCTGGCACCTGGCCCGGATGCACGAGGCACTGGACACGATGCCGGTCAACGTGCTGCTGCTCGGCAAGGGCAACACCGTCTCCGACGAGGCGCTGTGGGAACAGTTGCGGGCCGGTGCGGGCGGTTTCAAGCTGCACGAGGACTGGGGCACCACACCGGCGGCGATCGACGCGTGCCTGCGGGTGGCGGACGCGTCCGGGGTGCAGGTGTCGATCCACACCGACACGCTCAACGAGGCCGGATTCGTCGCCGACACCCTGCGGGCGATCGGTGGGCGGGCGATCCACTCGTACCACACCGAGGGCGCCGGCGGCGGGCACGCGCCGGACATCATCACCGTGGCCAGCGAGCCGAACGTGCTGCCGTCGTCGACCAACCCGACCCGGCCGTACACCACGAACACCCTGGCCGAGCACCTGGACATGTTGATGGTCTGCCACCATCTCAACCCGTCGGTGCCGGAGGACCTGGCCTTCGCCGAGAGCCGGATCCGACCGTCCACGATGGCCGCCGAGGACCTGCTGCACGACCTCGGCGCGATCTCGATCATCGGTTCCGACGCGCAGGCGATGGGCCGGGTCGGCGAGGTGATCACGCGGACCTGGCAGAGCGCCCACGTGATGAAGGACCGGGTCGGCGCGCTGCCGGGTGACGGGTCCGCCGACAATCACCGGGCCCGGCGGTACGTGGCGAAGTACACCATCTGCGCGGCGATGGCCAACGGGCTGGAACGGGAGATCGGCTCGGTCGAGCCGGGCAAGCTCGCCGACCTGGTGCTCTGGGACCCGGCGTTCTTCGGCGTCCGACCGCACCTGGTGCTCAAGGGCGGCATGATCGCGTACGCCCAGATGGGTGACGCGAACGCCTCGATCCCGACACCCCAGCCGATGCTGCCCCGGCCGATGTTCGGGGCGTACGGCGCGGCGGCGGCTGCCACCAGCCTGGCCTTCGTGGCCCCGGCGGCAGTGGACGCCGGGCTCCGCCTGGACGTGCGCCGCCGGGTGGTGCCGGTGAGCGACGTGCGGTCGCGGGGCAAGGCCGACCTGCCGGAGAACAACGCGATGCCGCGCATCGAGGTGGACCCGGACACCTTCACCGTGCGGATCGACGGGCAGGTGGTGGAGCCGGACCCGGTGACCCGGCTGCCGATGGCCCAGCGGTACTTCCTGTTCTGATGGCGACACCGAGCCTGCTGTTGCTGTTGGCCGACGGGCGCTTTCCGGCGGGGGCGCACGCGCACTCCGGTGGTCTGGAGGCGGCCGTCGCCGCCGGCCGGGTCACCGACCTGGTCACGTTGGAGGCGTTCCTGGCCGGACGGCTGGCCACCGCCGGTCTGGTCGGCGCGGCGTTCGCGGCGGCGGCGCACCGGACGGCGGTGCCCGAGAGCGTCGGCTCGGCGCATCCCGCCCGGTCGGGTGTGGTGACTGGGCCCGCCGTCAGGTCGCAGGCGCTGGCCCGGCTCGACGCGGAGCTGGACGCGCGTACCGCCGCACCGGCGCTGCGGGCGGTCTCGCGTCGACAGGGCCGGGCGCTGCTGCGGGCCGGCCGGGCTGTCTGGCCGGACGCCCCGTTCGCGGACCTGCCCGCGACACCCGGCGGCGCACACCAACCGCTGGTGCTGGGGCTGCTCTGCGCCGCGGCCGGGCTGTCCCGCGTCGAGACCGCCACGATCGCCGCGTACGGGACGGTCACCGGGGCGGCCAGCGCCGGCGTACGTCTGCTCGGCCTCGACCCGTACCGGGTCCAGGCCCTGCTGGTCGGTCTGGCCGACGCCTGCGACGGCACCGCTGCCGACGCGGCACGGGCCGCCGACGGCCCACCGGAGCGGCTGCCGGCCGCCGCCGCTCCACTCGCCGACATCCATGCCGAAATCCATGCCACCTGGGAGGTGCGTCTCTTTGCGTCCTGACACCGTTGTGCCGAGCGCTGTGCCCGCCGTCGAACCGACCACGCCGCCGCCGGCCGCCCCACCCCACGACGAGACCGTTCCGCACACCCACCCGGAACCGGGGGTGGACCCCCACCCGCCGTTGGCGCGTGCCGGCCGTGCCCTGCGGGTCGGCATCGGCGGCCCGGTCGGTTCCGGCAAGACGGCCCTGGTGGCCGCCCTCTGCCGCGCCTTCGCCGACGAGTTGCGGCTCGGCGTGGTGACGAACGACATCTACACGACCGAGGACGCCGACTTCCTCCGGCGGGCCGGGGTGCTGGACCCCGCCCGGATCCGGGCGGTGGAGACCGGCTGCTGCCCGCACACGGCGATCCGCGACGACATCGGCGCCAACCTGGACGCCGTCGACGAGCTGGCCGACACGGTCGGCCCGTTGGACCTGGTCCTCGTGGAGAGCGGTGGGGACAACCTGACCGCGACCTTCAGTCGGGGGCTCGTCGACCGGCAGATCTTCGTGGTCGACGTGGCGGGCGGGGACAAGGTGCCCCGCAAGGGTGGGCCGGGGGTCACCGCCGCCGACCTCCTCGTGATCAACAAGACCGACCTGGCGCCGCTGGTGGGTGCCGACCTCGCGGTCATGGACCGTGACGCGCGAGCCCGACGTGGCGACCTCCCGACCCTCTTCCTGTCCATCGTGGGGGATCCCACGGCGTCGGCGGTCGCGGAGTGGATCCGGCACGAGTTGGCCCACCACGCCGACCTGCACCCGCTCACCGCGCCGGTCGGCCTGGCCTGATGCGAGCGCTCGCCCGGCTGGTCGCCCGGGCCGACGGTCGGGGCGGCACGGCAGTGGTCGAGCTGCGCGGCGAAACGCCGTTGCTGCTGCGCCAGACCCCGACCGACGGTGGTGTCGCCACTGTGCACCTCGTCGGCGGGGCGGCCGGCCCGCTCGCGGGCGACGATCTGCGCCTGGAGATCGAGGTGGGTCCGGGCGCGGCGGTCCGGGTGCACAGCGTCGCCGCGTCGATCGCCCTGCCGGGCCGGGCGGGTGCGGTGTCCCGGATGGTGGTGCGGGCGGTGGTGCACGCCGGTGCCACGCTGCACTGGCTTCCGGAGCAGTTGGTCGCGGCGGCCGGTTGCGCGCATCTCGCCGAGTCCCGCGTCGAGCTGGCCGCCGGTGCGAGCCTGCGCTGGCGCGACGAGCTGATCTGCGGCCGGTACGGCGAGACGCCCGGCGGCGCCGTGGTGCACACCCACGTCGACTACGCGGATCGGCCACTGCTGCGCCAGTCCCTGGCAGTGGGACCGCACGCGCCGGGCTGGGCCGGCCCGGCGGTGCTCGGCGGCGCCCCGGCCACCGGGTCGCTGCTGGTGGTCGACCCGTCGCGACCCGCCGACCCGCCGATGGTCGAGGGCGGTGTCGCCCGGTTGCCGTTGGCGGGTGGCCCGGCGACCCTGTGGACCGCCACCGCCCCCGACGCGCACACCCTGCGCGCCCACCTCACTGGCTAGGAAGCCCTGTCGGTCCGCCTGGCGCCCCGGCCGTCCTGGAAGCGGACACCGCGGGGAGCGTGATGTCTGTGAATCATCACGATGACTCACAGACATCACGCTCGCGGCGGGGTGGCGTTCGCGGTTGAGTGCCGCGTGCGCCGGGCTGAGGTCAGCGGTGGGGGCCGGACGCGTGAACGTGCTCCCGCTGCGGAGCCGGGGCGAGACGGCCGATCAGGTCGTCGAGCTGGCTCGTCAGGTCGGCGGCGTGCGGCACTCCCAACTCGGCGAGGCTCGCGCGGACCCGCTCGTCCAGGCGGGCGTGCTCGCGGCGGCCCCGAGCGGTCAGGTACGCCCGGATCCGGCGGCGGTCGACCGGATCGATCCGGCGGAAGACGAGGTTGCGGTCGACGAGCTGGTCGACCAGCTTGGTGAGGGTGCCCGGCGGCAGCGACGCCTCGGCGGACACCTCGCTCATCGGGTGACCCTGGCCGTCGGAGAGCAGGCAGAGCACCCGCCAGGCCTCGATGCTCAGCCCGTCGTCGGCCAGCACCGCGCCCAGCCGGCGGGAGAGCAACCGTTCGGCGCGGGTGAGCGAGCGCAGCAGGTCGGCTGGCGCCCCGGGCACGTCTGACATGAAACTCCCTGGTCCGGTGGCAGTGTCATGGTAGCGAGTCGTCCCGGCCAGTGGTGAGCGCTGGTCTTCCGTCGTGGGCCGGGCAATCATGTGCTCATGTCCGCGCCGGCACCGCCGTGGCTGACCGTCGACCGTGCCGTGGTCAGCATCGCGCTGGTCTACCCGATGCGCGGGCCGGCCGGCATGTTCGGCCCTACCTGCGAGCTCTGCGCGCAACTCGCGGTGGAGGAGATCAATAGGTGTGGTGGGGTGCTGGGCCGGGAGGTGCGGCTGGTGCCGGTCGACGGTGGCGCACCGCCGGCCGAGGTGGCCGCCGAGGTCGAGGCGTTGGTGTCGGTGGGAGCCGTGCAAGGGGTGACCGGGTGGCACATCTCCTCGGTGCGCCAGGCGTTGGCGCCCCGCGTCGCGCACCGGGTGCCGTACGTCTACACCGCACTCTACGAGGGCGGTGAGCGTACCGAAGGGGTCTTCCTGACCAGCGAGACACCGGATGCCCAACTGTGGCCCGCGATGCGGCTGCTCGCCGGGGAGCAGGGGGTGCGGCGCTGGTTCGTGGTGGGCAACGACTACGTGTGGCCGCGTCGCACCTCGCGGGCGGCCCAGCGGTACGCGCTGCGCGGCGGCGGGCAGGTGGTGGGCCGGCACTTCCTGCCGTTGGACGCGCACGACTTCACCGAGGTGTTGCGCCGCATCGAGCACAGTGACGCGGACGCGGTGTTGATGCTGCTGGTCGGTGCCGACGCGGTGCGGTTCAACCGCGCGTTCGCCCGATCCGGCCTGGACCAGCGCTGCCTGCGGCTGAGCACCCTGATGGACGAGAACATGCTGTTGGCCAGCGGTGCCGGCGCGACCCGGAGGCTGTACAGCACGGCGGGCTTCTTCGCCGGGCTGGTGACTCCGGAGAACCTCGACTTCCACGGCGAGTTCGCCAGGCGTTTCGGGGTGGAGGCGCCACCGCTGGGCAGCCTGGGGGAGTCCTGTTACGAGGGCGTCATGCTGCTCGCCGCGCTGATCGGCCAGGCCCGCACCCTCGATGTGCGGGCCATCGAGACGGCCGCCGACACGGTCGCCTACCACGGGCCGCGTGGACGGTTGCGGCTGCGTCAGCGGCACGTGCGTCAGCGCATCTACCTGGCCGAGGCGGACGGGTTGGACTTCACAGTGCTCGCCCAACTCTGAACCGGGCGCCGGGAGTCGGCCCACCGGGCCCTTGACAGCGCCACCCGATCCCGTCCTAAGATGCTTCCTGCGTGAAGTATCTGGCCGGGCGGTCAGCTGTCACCATTGTGCGCCCACCGTCGGCGGATTCTTCCGCCCACCATTGTGGTGGCACTTATCTCGCGTCTTTCCCAACGGCCGACACCGTTTCCTCCCCACGGTGTCGGCCGTTTTTCGTGCGCGCCTGACAGGGCCCTCGGAAACAGTCAATTAAGGACTGGGAAACACCCGCGCAATCATGCCGGTCGACGCTTTCCCTGCCCATATCCGATCCGGTGCCCCGCGCGGCGTCCACCCGTCGACCTCGGCATCGCCCACGTCAGCTCCATCGGACCGCACCGACCGTCCTTACGTCACCTGAGTGCACCGCAGGGAGAGTAGATGTCATTATTCCGGGGCCGCCGCATCCTGGCGGGTGCCATCACAGTGGTCGCCGCGGCCGCGATGACCGCGTGCGGCAGCAAGACCACCGACGAGGGCGGCGCCACCGGCGTCAGCGCCGACGTCTCCGGCGACACCGTCAAGGTTGGCCTGCTCAACTCGCTCTCCGGGACCATGGCGATCAGCGAGGTCACCGTTCGCGACGCCATCATGCTCGCCGTCGAGGAGATCAACGCGGCCGGCGGCGTCCTCGGCAAGAAGATCCAGCCGGTCGGTGAGGACGGCGCCTCCGACTGGCCCACCTTCGCCGAGAAGGCCGAGAAGCTCATCTCCGAGGACCGGGTGGCCGCCGTCTTCGGCTGTTGGACCTCAGCCAGCCGCAAGGCGGTCAAACCGGTGTTCGAGAAGAACAAGGCGTTGCTGTTCTACCCCGTGCAGTACGAGGGTCTGGAGCAGTCGCCCTACATCTTCTACACCGGAGCGACGACCAACCAGCAGATCGTTCCGGGGCTCGACTACCTCAAGTCGCAGGGCGCGAAGTCGGTCTATCTGGTCGGCAGCGACTACGTCTTTCCCCGGACCGCGAACAAAATCATCAAGGCGTACGCGGCCGCGAACGGGATGACAGTGCTGGGCGAGGATTACGCGCCGCTGGGCTCCACCGAGTTCGGCACCATCGTCAACAAGGTCAAATCGTCCGGTGCGGACGCGGTGTTCAACACGCTCAACGGTGACAGCAATGTGGCCTTCTTCAAGGAATACAAGTCCGCGGGGCTGACCGCCGCCGCTATGCCGGTGGTGTCGGTGTCGATCGCCGAGGAAGAGGTCAAGAGCATCGGCACCCAGTACCTGGAGGGCCAACTGACGGCCTGGAACTACTACCAGACCACCCCGGGCGCGGCGAACTCGAAGTTCGTGGCCGCGTACAAGGCGAAGTACGGCGCGGACAAACCGACCAGTGACCCGATGGAGGCCGCGTACGTCGGGGTCCACCTGTGGAAGGCGATGGTCGAGAAGGCCGGCGCCTTCGACGTGGAGAAGGTCCGCTCCGCCTCGGACGGCATCACCTTCGACGCGCCGGAGGGTCTGGTCACCGTCGACGGCAAGACCCAGCACATCGCCAAGACCGCCCGGATCGGCAAGATCGGCGCGGACGGTCTGATCACCGAGGTGTGGAACTCCGGCAAGCCGGTCGCGCCGGACCCGTACCTCAAGACCTACCCGTGGGCGAGCGGCCTGAGCTGACGACGCCGGCCCGGGCGGGCCGCGCGGCGACGCGCCCCGCCCGGGCCACCCGACCAGCAGTACGGAGTACCCACCGTGACAGTCCTCTTCGGTCAACTCTTCACCGGCATCAGCATCGGCGCGGTGCTGCTGCTCATCGCGCTCGGCCTCGCGCTGACCTTCGGCCAGATGAACGTGATCAACATGGCGCACGGTGAGTTCATCATGGCCGGCGCGTACACCACCTACGTCCTGCAGCAGAGCATCACCGGCGCCGGCCTGTCGCTGGTGGTGGCGCTGCCGGTGGCGTTCGTGGTCGCCGGCGCCATGGGTGTCCTGCTGGAGGTGCTGCTCATCCGCCGGCTCTACGCCCGGCCGCTGGACACCCTGCTGGTCACCTGGGGGGTGTCACTGATGTTGCAGCAGCTGGCCCGCGACGTCTTCGGCAGCCCGAACGTGCAGACCCGCGCGCCCGAGCTGCTCACCGGCAACGTGGCGCTGCCCGGCGGGCTGACCATCGCCAACAACCGGCTGTTCATCCTGGCCCTGGCGCTGGCCGCCGTCGCGGCGCTCACACTGGCGCTGCGACTCACCCCGCTCGGGCGTCGGATCCGCGCGGTGGTGCAGAACCGCGACCTCGCCGCCGTGTCCGGCATCGCCACCTCCCGGGTCGACCGGACGACCTTCTTCCTCGGCTCCGGCCTGGCCGGGCTGGCCGGGGTGGCGCTCACCCTGCTCGGCCCGATCGGCCCGACCATGGGCACCAACCTGATCATCGACGCCTTCCTGGTCGTCGTGGTCGGCGGGATCGGCCAGCTCAAGGGCAGTGTGATAGTCGCCTTCGCCCTCGGCGTGCTCCAGGCCACCGGGGAGTACCTGACCACCCTCAGCGTCGCCAAGGTGATCGTGTTCGTGGCGATCGTCGCGTTCCTCCAGTGGCGACCACAGGGCCTGTTCACGTTGCGGACCAGGAGCCTCGCATGACCGCCGTCACCCCCGCGCCGCCCAGCACCGCCGTCGCACCGGCCCCCGCCGGCGCGGCACCACCGAACCCGCCGGGACGGCGCTCGCGGCTGCGGCCGGCGGCCGGGTTCGCCTTCGGCGCGGCGCTGCTCTTCGCCGTCGCCCCGCTGGTGCTGTCGGACTTCCGGCTGGGGCTGCTCGCCAAGTACCTCTGCGTCGCCATGGTCGCGGTCGGCATCGGGATCGCCTGGGGCCGGGGTGGGATGCTCACCCTGGGTCAGGGCGTCTTCTTCGGCCTGGGCGGCTACGCGATGGCCATGCACCTCAAGCTCGCCGACGCGGGCCCGGGTGGGATGCCCGACTTCATGCAGCTGTACGGCCAGCTCGACGAGCTGCCGCTGTGGTGGCGGCCGTTCGCCAGCCCGTGGTTCGCGCTGCCCGCCACGGTGCTGCTGCCGATGGCTGTCGCCTTCGGGCTCGGCTCACTGGTGTTCCGCCGCCGGGTGCGTGGCGCGTACTTCGCCATCCTCAGCCAGGCGCTCGCCGCCGCGATGGTGATCCTGCTGATCGGTCAGCAGGGCACCACCGGCGGCACCAACGGGCTCACCGACATCAAGGGCTTCTTCGGCTACGACCTGGACGACCCGGTCAACCAGCGGATGGTGTACTTCATCATCGCCGGGACGCTGCTGGCGTTGCTCGCGCTGACCCGGCAACTCATCCACAGCCGCTACGGCGAGCTGCTGGTGGCGGTCCGCGACGGTGAGGAACGGGTCCGCTTCCTGGGCTACGACCCGGCGTCGGTCAAGCTGGTGGCGTACGTGGTCGCGGCCGGCATGGCCGGGCTGGCCGGTGCGCTGTTCGTGCCGGCGGTGGGCATCATCTCGCCCGCGCTGATCGGCATCGTCCCGTCGATCGAGTTCGTCATCGGCGTCGCGGTGGGTGGCCGGGCCACACTGCTCGGGCCGGTCCTCGGCGCGGTGGCGGTGGCCTGGGCGCGGACCGCCCTCTCCGAGCGGTTCCCGGGCACCTGGACGTACCTGCAGGGGTTGCTCTTCGTGGTGGTGGTGGCGTTCCTTCCCGGCGGCCTGGCGTCGCTGTGGGCGCTGGCTCGCCGCCGTGACGTCGGCGCGCGGCCGGTGCGGCGCGGGTGGTTGCCGGCAGCCCGACGACGCGCCGATCGGACGGAGGTGCCTGCGGCATGAGCGAACGCACCGAGCGCAGCGAGGGCCGTGAGCGCATGCCCGACCTGCACGGCATGAGTGGCGAACGGTTGGACGGGTTGTCGGTCCGCGACGTGCGGGTGAGCTTCGACGGTTTCACCGCCGTCGACGGGGTCAGCCTGGAGGTGCCCGCCGGGGACATCAGGTTCCTGATCGGGCCGAACGGGGCCGGCAAGACCACACTGGTCGACGCGATCACCGGCCTGGTCCGGGCCACCGGCTCGGTCCGCTTCGGTGCCGAGGAGCTGCTGGGTCGTCCGGTGCACCGGATCAGCCGGCTCGGCGTCGGGCGGACGTTCCAGACCTCGACGGTCTTCGAGGAGCTGTCGGTGTTGCAGAACCTCGACATCGCCGCCGGGGCCCGGCGCAGCTGGGCGACGCTGGCCCGGCGTCGCCGTGGTGTCCCCGACGAGGTGGCCGCGGCGCTGGAGACCATCGGGCTGGCCGAGCGCGCCGGGCACCTCGCCGGGACCCTCGCGCACGGCCAGAAGCAGTGGCTGGAGATCGGCATGCTGCTGGTGCAGGACGCCCGGCTGTTGCTGCTGGACGAACCGGTCGCCGGCATGAGCCACGAGGAACGCGACGCCACCGGCGCCCTGTTGGAGACGGTGAGCCGGGACCGCACTGTCGTCGTGATCGAGCACGACATGGACTTCCTGCGTCGGTTCGCGCGCAGCGTCACGGTGCTGCACGCCGGGCGGGTGCTCAGCGAGGGAACCGTGGCGCAGGTCCAGGCGGATCCGCGCGTACAGGAGGTCTATCTTGGCCACCCGGTCGACGCCGGGTCGGCCCGTACTCCTTCGGAGGCATGATGCTGACGCTGCGTGGGGTGCACGCCGGGTACGGGCGCTCTCGGGTGCTGCACGGGGTCGACCTGGCCGTCCCGCCCGACGGGGTGGCCGCGGTGCTCGGGCACAACGGCGCCGGCAAGAGCACCCTGCTGCGGGTCGCGGCCGGCCTGCTGCGTCCGAGCGCCGGCACCGTCGAGCTGGACGGCGAGGACGTCACCCGCGCCGGGCCGCACGAGCGGGTGGCGCGGGGGATGGCGTACGTCCCGCAGGGTCAGCAGTGCTTCCCGCACCTGACCGCCGCGGAGAACCTGCGGCTGGTCGCCGACGGCCGGCGCGACGGGGCGGTGGCCACGGCGGAGGTGCTGGATCTGTTCCCGGCGCTGCGCCCGCTGCTGCGGCGTCGGGCCGGGCTGCTCTCCGGCGGTCAGCGCCAGCAGTTGGCCATCGCCCGTGCCCTGATCACCCGGCCCCGGCTGTTGATGCTCGACGAGCCGACCGAGGGCATCCAGCCGTCGGTGGTCGCGGAGATCCAGGAGCGGATCGTCGAGTTGACCCGGCAGGCCGGGTTCAGTGTGTTGCTCGTCGAGCAGCACCTGGGTTTCGCGTTGCGGGTGGCGGACCGTTACCACGTGCTGGAGTCCGGCCGGGTCACCTCGCACGGCGACGGGGGGCTGACCGCGGAGCGGGAGGTCCGGGCCGCCCTGGCGGTCTGATCGGCGGCGCGTCTGTCACGGCGGGAGCCGGTCGAGGAAGTCGCGGACCAGCCGGACGACCTCGTCGAGGTGCGTCTCGAGCAGCCAGTGGCCGCCGTCGAGCAGGTGCAGGTCCGCGTCGGGCAGGTCCCGCAGGTAGGCGCGGGCGGCGCCCTGCGGCATGTAGCCGTCGTGCGGCCCCCACACGATCAGTGTGGGCGGCCGGTGGGTCCGCAGGTACTCCTGCTGGCGGGGGAACCAGGCGACGGTGCTGCCCTGGTCGGCGAGGAGCCGGAGCCAGGCGTCGCGCCGCCGCGGATCGGTGACCAGCGCGCCGGAGAGCCGCCACAGGTCCGGGCTCACCTGGTCGGTCAGCCGGTCCGGCAGTTCGCCCAGGAACTCGCCGCGGAAGCCGTCCTCGCTGATCGCCGCGGCCAACTCCTCCCGGCCCTCGTCGGTCGGGTCGCGCCAGAACCGCTTCAGCGGCTCGTACTTGGGCCCGTGCTGGTCGGGGTAGATGTCGCCGTTCTGGATGACCAGGCCGGCGACCCGCTGCGGGGCGGCCATCGCCAGGCGCAGCCCGAACTGGCTGCCGTAGTCCTGCAGGTAGATCACGTAGCGGGTCAGCCCCAGCGTGTCGACGAAGCGCTGGAGCAGGTGAGCGTGGGCGTCGAAGGTGTACGCGAACCGGTCGGGCTCGGGCAGCGCGCTGTAACCGAAGCCCGGGTAGTCGGGCGCGATGACGTGCCAGCGGTCGGCCAGCGCGGGCAGCAGGTGGCGGAACTGGAACGACGACGAGGGGTACCCGTGCGGCAGCAGCACGACCGGCGCGTCGACGGGACCGGCCTCGCGGTAGAAGATCGCGATGCCGTCGACGTCGACGGTCCGGTGGCGTACGGCGTTCTCGGCCATGGACTCTCCTGACCCGGTCACAAGGTGGACCCCTCGACCGTGCCAGACGTCCGGCCGTCGCGGTGCGGCATTGCGGTCAGCTCGTCGGTGCGGGCCCGGTCGAGTCGCGGACGACCAGCAGGTGCCCGGTGGGGCGGCGGCGGGGGCGGGTCGTGCGCGGCTTGAGCGCGAGGGTCAGTGCCGTGCGACCCATCTCGGTCATCGGCAGCCGGATGGTGGTGAGGCTGGGTGCGAGGTCGGCGGCCACGGAGACGTCGTCGAAGCCGACCACTGACATCCGCGCGGGCACCGGCACCCGGCGGGACCGCAGCGTGGACAGCACGCCCATGGCCATCACGTCGTTGAGCGCGATGATTGCCGTCGTCTCCGGATGCTCGTTGAGGATCCGCTCGGCGGCGGCGCGCCCACCGTCGCGGGTGAAGGCGCTGTGCACGACGGCGAGGTCGACGGGGGACCGGCCGCGCTGGCGCACTGCCGCCGAGACCCCGGCCAGCCGGTCGGCGACGGTGGTGAGGCCGGCGCTGCCCGCGGCGACCGCGATCCGCCGGTGGCCGAGATCCATCAGGTGCTGGGCGAGGGCGTGGCCACCGGCCTCGTTGTCCGGCAGGACGGCGTCGACGCCGAGCGCGTGTCGACCGATGGCCGCGGCCCGGCCGCCGTGGTCCTGGAACGCGGCCAGCTCGGCGCGGGCCGCGCTCTCCATCCGTGGGTCGTCGTAGCCGGAACCGCTGATCAGGACGATGCCGACCCGTTGGGCGATCAGGTGGCGCAGCTGGTGCAGCTCGTAGTCGGGGTCGCGGCCGGACTGGCAGATCTGCACCAGCAGCCCCTGCTCGGCGGCGAGCTGGATGACCCCGGCGGCGATCTCGGCGAAGTACGGGTCGTCGACCTGGTGGACGATCAGACCCACGGTGGAGGTGGCCCCGCCGGCCAGGGTGCGGGCGTACGGGTTGGCCACGTAGCCCAGCTCGCGGGCGATCTGGCGGATCCGGTCGGCCACCTCGGCGCTGACCCCCGCGCGGCCGGCGAGGGCCCGGGAGGCGGTCGCCAGCGAGACGGCGGCGTGTTCGGCGACGTCCACGAGGCGCGGCCGCCGGCTGGCCCTAGGCATCCGCAACCCTCCGGAAACATTCATGTCACCCGATCTATTGCGAGTGACATTGATCGAAGCCTAGGGTACGTAAGCGCTTACGTAAGCGCTTACGTGACCGGCATCCTCCCTGCCGCGAAACGAGGTGACAGCCATGTCCACTGCCCGACGAGCGGCCGTCTCCCTGCTGGCGATCGGCGTCCTGGCCGGTGTGGGCACGCCACCGGCGCAGGCGGACCGGCACACCTCGCCCGACGTCCACCCGGCGCTGCGCGCGCACCTGGTCGCCGCGTACGACTTCGACCACCCGGTGCCCGGTGACCCCGCCCTGGAACGCGACCAGGGCCGTTCCGGCACCGAGATCGAGCTGGTCAACGGCGGCGCGGCGATGCGGGTGCCGGACCACGCCTACCGGGGCAGCCGCAACGCGGTGCAGACCCGCCAGGTCGACCCCACCGTCGCCGGCAACGACGACTGGAAGGCCGGCACCTGGTCGGCCAGCGGGGTGCGGACGCTGCGCGCCTTCAGCGCCACCGCCGGCACCACGGTGATGGGCTGGTTCAAGCTGAACATGGACAGCCCGCTGCCCAACTCCACCACCGCCGACCCGGACGACAGGTACAACGCCATCGGCCTGGCCGGGGTGCTGACCGGCGACTCCGACGGCCACGGCGTCCGCGCCCTGCTGGAGCTGATCGACGTCGACGGGCAGGTGCGCCTCGTCGCGCTCGGCCGGCGGCTCGACGGCGGCAACTCGCAGACCTTCGCCGCCAGCCGGGACTGGCGCGAGCTGCTGCCGGTGGGGCAGTGGGTGCACCTGGCCGCCACCTTCGACTTCGACACCGGCGCGCTCGCCCTCTACCGCAACGGTGAACCGGTGGACGGCTTCTACACCCGCACCGACGACCCGTGGCTGGTGTCCGGACCCGGCCCGCACCTGACCAGCGCGTCCGACCCCCGGGGCATCAAGATCGGCGGCAGCTTCCCGCAGGACACGGTGGAACGCAACCCGTGCGACTGCCGGATGGACGGCCTGATGTTCCTCGACAGAGTGGTCTCCGCGAACGACGTACGGAGGCAGTACCGCCACCTTGCCCGCTGACCACCCTCGGCACCGTCCCACCGAGAAGGAGACACGCGTGCGCACAGTGCACCGCCGCGCCGGCACCACCCGCCGGCCCACAGTGAGGGCCGGGCTCACCGCCTTCGTGCTGATCCTGTCCACACTGGTCGCCACCCCCGCGCGGGCCGCCGACGCGGTCTACGACCCGATCCCCGAGATGCCGACCCAGTCCCGACTCGGGCTGGTGCTCAGCGAGTACGCCAGCTTCCCGCAGTCGTACCCCACGCCCGCGCCGACCGACGCGCGGCTCATGCGTACCGCGCGGATCAACACCATCATGGAGGTGCCCGACGGCTCCGGCCGGCGGGCGGTGCCCGACCTCAACGGCAGCCTCTACCTGGTCGAGAATGGTGTGCCGCACGTCTACCTGGACGTGGCCGCGACGTTCGCGCCGCGGTTCTTCTCCGGTCGTGGGCTCGGCCAGGGCTTCGGGTACGTCGCGTTCCACCCGGAGTTCGGGGTGAACGGCCGGTTCTACACCATCCACACCGAGTTGGCGTCGACGACGACCGCCACCCCGGACTACGCCCAGCCCAACACGCTCTTCCACGGCGTCATCACCGAGTGGACGGCGACCGACCCGGCCGCCGCCACCTTCGCCGGTGGGCGCCGCGAGGTGCTGCGCATCGGCTTCGGCGGCCAGGTGCACGGCATCCAGGAGATCAACTTCAACCCGACTGCCAAGCGCCACGACCGCGACTACGGCCTGCTGTACCTCGCCGTCGGCGACGGCGGGCAGGGCGCGCGCAACACCGACCCGCAGAACCTGGCGGTGCCGCACGGCAAGCTGCTGCGGATCGACCCCCGGGGCACCAACGCCACGAACGGGCGCTACGGCATCCCACCGACGAACCCGTTCGTGGGGCGGGCTGGCGCGCTCGGCGAGCTCTACGCTGTGGGTTTCCGGGACCCGCACCGGTTCAGTTGGGACCGGGCGACCGGTCGGATGTACCTCGGGCACATCGGTGAACACGCCGTCGAGGCGATCTACGAGGTCCGTGCCGGGGACAACTTCGGCTGGAGCGAGCGGGAAGGCTCGTTCGTCTTCGACAAGACGGCCACCAACCCCTGCGACCGGCTGCTTCCGCTGCCCGCCGACGACGCCAGCTACGGCTACACCTACCCGGTCGCCGCGTACGACCACGACCCCGCCGCCGGCTGGAACTGCACCGACGACGTCGGTGTCGCGGTGGCCGGTGGTTTCGTCTACCGGGGGCGGACGCTGCCCGCGCTGCGCGGCAAGTACGTCTTCGGTGACCTGGTCGACGGCCGGGTGTTCTACACCGAGGCCAACGAGATGCGGCGAAGCCGCGAGCTGGCCACGATCCACCAACTCGCGCTCTTCGACGCGGCGGGCACCCCGGTCCGGATGCGCGACCTGTCCGCGCCGGGCGCGCCCGGTGACCCCAACCGGGTCGACCTGCGCTTCGGCACCGACGCCGCCGGTGAGCTCTACGTCGTCGCGAAGGCCAACGGGAAGGTCTGGAAGGTGACCGGCACCAGGGAGTTCGCCAGCGGCGACGTCGGGCACACCACCCTGCGGCGCACCGCCGGGGCCGCGAACTGGGCGCCGGTGACGCCGGCGAAGTGGCGGTTCACCCGCGACCAGGTCATCCTGGCCGAGGCCGGGGAGAGCCGGCCGGGTCCGCGCCGGCCCTTCGAGTACGCCGTGCTGACCGCCGGCCCCGAGTGGTCGTCGGTGCGGGTGGACGCCCAGGTACGGCTCGACACACCGGTGGAGGTCAGCAACCGGGACGTGATCATCGTCTTCGGCTGGCGCTCGGACACCGAGTTCTACTACGCCCACCTCTCCACCGACAACACGATCTATCCACACAACGGCATCTTCAAGGTCAACAACGCCGACCGGGAACGCATCGACCACCAGTGGAACGGCCGGTCCCGGGGCGCCAACCCGGCGATCACCGATGCCCGGTGGCACCGGGTGCGGGTGGTGCACCTGCCGGCCACCGGCGAGATCGCCGTCTACGTCGACGGAGACCGGGACCCGCTGCTGACCGCGAAGGACACCACGTTCGGTGCGGGGCGGGTCGGCTTCGGCTCGTTCGACAACGTGGGCCGGGTGCGCGACCTGACCGTCACCGGCACACCAGCCGGCACCGGGTCAATGGCGGGCTAAACCGCGCCGTAGTGCAGGGACAGCCCGGTGGCGGCCCGGTCGGCGGTGATCTGCATCATGCTGCCCACCATCGTCGCCCGGTCCGTCACCAGGGCCGTCCCGTCGGGCGCGTAGGTGATCCGGTCGCTGACCAGCACCGGCGCTCCCTCGGCCTCGTCCAGATGCCGGGCCACGTCGGCGCTCAACACCTGCGGCCGGATCGTCTCCGCCGCCCGGGCCACCGTCACGCCGAGGTCGGCCAGGGCCGCGTACAACGACGTGCCGGTGAAGTCCACGTCGTGCAACCGGCTCGCGTGCGGCTCGCGTATCCAGGAGATCTGGTGAATGGCGCGGCGGCCGGCGAACGCGCGGACCCGTTCGAGGCGCAGGCCCGTCTCGGCCTCGCGGACCCGCAGCCGGGCCGCGACGCGTGCGGGCACCCGGCGCTGCGCGCGGGAGAGCACCGTCGTGTGGACCTCGTGGCCCTGCTCGCGCAGGTCGTCGCCGAAGCTCCGCAAGGATCCCAGCTGGTACGCCGCGGGCGACGGTGTGACGTAGGTGCCCTTGCCGGGCCGCTGGACGATCAGCCCCTCGGCGCTCAGCTCGCGCAGGGCCTGCCGCAGAGTCATCACCGTGACGCCGTACGCCGCGCTCAGCTCGCGTTGCGCGGGCAGCGCGTCGCCCGGCCGGTAGTGGCCGTCGCGGATCTTGGCGGCGAGGTCGGCGGCGATGGCCCGATAGCGTGCCACTGGTCTGCCTCCCGATGCGTCGACTGTCCGCCCCCCGTCGTCGACGGCCACCGCCGATCATCGCACGGGGGCCACCGGCGACAGCGCGGCCCGCAGTGACGCCACGAAGGCCCCGACCTCGGCGGGGTTCGCCCCGTCGAGGATGCGCCGCATGACGGCCGCGCCGACGATGACCCCGTCGGCTGCCGCCGCCGCCTCGGCCGCCTGCTGCGGGGTCGAGATGCCGAAGCCCACGAGCACGGGCAGGTCGGTGACCTGCTTGAGGCGAGCGGCCAGCAGGACGGCCGAGGGCGCGAGCCGCTCGCGTTCGCCGGTCGTGCCCATGACCGAGACGGCGTACACGAAACCCTGACTGCGCCGGCCGATCTCGGCGAGCCGGTCGTCCGGCGTGGCGGGCGAGGCGAGCAGACTCACCTGGACGCCCGGCACGTGTAACCCGGCCAGCTCGTCGAGGGGCAGGTCGGGCACGATCAGCCCGGTCACCCCGGCCGCCGTGAGCGCGTCGCCGAACCCCGGCCGCAGCGCGATGTTGGCGTACGTGCTGGCGACGAGGGGGATGCCCACCCGCGTTCCGGCGAGGTCCGCCAGGACCGAGGCGGGCGTGGCGCCCCGGGCGAGCGCCGCGTCCGAGGCCTCCTGGATGGTGCGGCCGTCCACAGTGGGATCGGAGAACGGCAGCCCGACCTCGATCATGTCGGCCCCGGCGTGCGCGAAGGCGCTCAGGAAGGCCGTCCAACCGGGCACGATCCCGCCGGTGACGTAGGGCATCAACAGCTTCATCCGAGGTCCGCCTCCGCGATCAGGGTGGTCACGTCCTTGTCGCCGCGCCCCGAGAGGGTGACGAGCACTGTCGACCCGCTGGGCAGTTCCGGTGTGCCGGCGGCGCGAACGACCCAGGCGAGCGCGTGGGCCGACTCGATGGCGGGCAGCACGCCCTCGGCCCGCGCGAGCCGGACCGCGGCCGCGACCGCCTCCCCGTCGGAGGCGGTGACGTACCGGGCGCGCCCCAGATCGCGCAGGTACGCGTGCTCGGGGCCGACGCCCGGGTAGTCCAGCCCGGCCGCGATCGAGTGCGCCTCCCTGATCTGCCCGTGCTCGTCCTGCAGGAACAGCGACCGGAAGCCGTGCAGGACGCCGACCTCCCCGTTCGCCGCGCCGGAGCCGCCTTCGGCCTCCACCCCGACGAGCTTCGCCGACGTCTCGACGAACCCGGCGAACGTGCCGGCCGCGTTGCTGCCGCCGCCGACGCAGGCGACCACGTAGTCGGGGGTGGCAGCGGGCAGTTCGGCCGCGCACTGCTGTCGGGCCTCGTCACCGATGACGCGCTGGAACTCGCGGACCATCATCGGGTAGGGGTGCGGACCGATGACCGAGCCCACGCAGTAGTACGCCTCGTCGGCGTCGGTCACCCAGTGGCGCATGGCCTCGCTGGTGGCGTCCTTGAGCGTGCGGCTGCCGGTGGTCACCGTAACGACCTCGGCGCCCAGCAGCCGCATCCGGAAGACGTTGTGTGCCTGGCGTTCCACGTCGCGTTCGCCCATGAACACCGTCACCGGTAGACCGAGCAGGGCACCGGCCGTCGCCGTCGCGACGCCGTGCATGCCCGCTCCGGTCTCGGCGATCAGACGGGTACGCCCCATGCGCCGGGCCAGCAACGCCTGCCCGAGCACGTTGTTGATCTTGTGGGATCCGGTGTGCGTCAGGTCTTCCCGCTTGAGCAGCACCGTCACCCCGAGTTCGGCCGACAGTCGCACGGCCGGCGTCAGCGGCGTCGGCCGTCCCACGTGCGCCGACAGCAGAGCGGTGAGGCTGCCCCGGAACCGGGGATCGGCCCACGCCTCGGAGAAGGCCTCGGAGACCGCCTCGCAGGCGGGGATCAGGGATTCCGGCACGTACCGCCCGCCATAGCTTCCGTACCGCCCGGGGACCACCGTCGCGCGTACTGTTATAGAACTCATGCAACAGTTATAGAACAGCTTGGAGTGCCCTGGCAACAGCAGACCCTTCTCGTCATCCGTCGACCTGCGCCGCGGCACCCCGTCCGCTTCGTAGACTTCCTGTCATGCCGGAGATCGTCGAGTTGCTGGCCTCGCCCGTGCACCGCTTCCTGGGCCGGCCCGCCGACGGTCCGGCACCCGCCCCACCCGGCGAACTGGTCGACGCCGTCCGGATCCGGGCCGGCCTCGGCATCGTCGGCGACCGGTACTTCGGTCAGCAGGCACACCGCGACGCCAGCGTCACCGTCATCGCCCGGGAATCGCTGCCGGACGGCATCGGCCTGGCCGAGGTGCGGCGCAACATCCTCACCACCGGGATCGCCGTCGACGAGCTGATCGGCAGAGTGCTGGTGCTGGACTCCGGCGACGGCCCGGTCAGCCTGCGGGTCAACCGGGCGGCCCGACCGTGCGCCTGGATGGACGTCACCGTCGGCCCGGGGGCGTGGAAGGCGCTGCGCACCACCGGCGGCATCCGCTGCACCCCCCTCAACGACGGCACCCTGCGCGTCGGCCCGATCGACGCCGTCGTGACCTGAGGAAAGGGCTCGACGGCAGAGCCTCCGACCGATTCGTGGGCAGTTCCCGTTCCCGTTGGTCTGGCGGATTCGGCGAGGTGACGCCCGGGCGGGCCGACGCGTGGTAGAACCAAACCGCGCATCGGCTCGCCGGTAACCGCGCAGTCGGGCCTCATCCGAACAGAGGTGGTGCGGTGAACGCCGAGCTGCGGCAGCTCATCGAGGAGCTGCGGGCCGACCTGGCCGATCTGCCGGAGAGCCTGGCGTACGCCGAGTTCGGCGAGGGGGCGGCCATCGACGCCGTGCCGGCGGGGCTCCCGGCCGACCTGCGGGATCTCCTGCTGGTGGCCGACGGGATCCGGGCGGGTCGGGTCGAGCTGGCGTCCACGTCGACGCTGCCGGGGATCCAGTACCACCTGGACTACGCGCCCGACTTCTCGGCCATTCCGCAGAACCGGGCCGGCTGGCTGGTGATCGGCACCCGCAGCGACGAACCGGTCTTCATGGACCGTGGCACCGGAGCGATCTGGTACTTCCCACCCACCGGCACCGAGTGGTTCATGGCCGACGCGTTCGAGGAGCTCGCCCCCGACGTGGAATCCTTCGTGGACTACTACCTGCTCGGGCCGGGTTACGCCGACCTGACCCCCGCCGACGACCGGTGGTTCGCGTTCCTCGACGAGCAGGGCCTGCTCGACGAGGACGACGAGGACCCGAGCTGAGTCAGACCGGGCTGATGTGCGCGGCCAGGACCCGCCAGCCGTGTGGGTCGTCGTGGACCCAGGTCCGCGTGTAGCGCAGCCGCGCCGCGAACGGCACCCCGTCGAGGGTTCCGGACACCCGACCCAGGAAGAACGTGACCCCTGTCCTACCGACGACGAGCAGGTCCAGTTCTTCCTCCACCAACTCCTCGACGACCGAGCGGCGCTCCCGGTGGGCGGTCAGGTCGTCCTGCTTGGTGAGCGCACGCCCGTCCGGGCCGATGGCGATCAGCTGGTCGACCAGCAGTTGGTCCAGGGCGGCGACGTCGCCGGCTCGCTGGGCGGCCTGCAGGGTGCGCTCGGCGTCGAGCAGCTCCGCCTCACGTGCGCTGTCCGGCATCGTGGCGTCCTCCTGTTCGGGGCTGAGCCGGGGCCACCGTCGGCCCGGGCTGTCCGCATTGTGACAGCCGTCGTGGCCCGCGTGGGCGGGGATCGCCGCCGACGTTCACAGACTCAGGCGAATCCGTACGACGGTCTCCCCGGGGCCGGTGAGCACCGCCACCTCGTCACAGATCTGCTCGACGATGGCCAGCCCGCGACCGCGTACCGAGTCGGCGGCCGGCATGCTGCGCCCGAACACCCGCGTCGGCCCGTGGTCGACCACGTCGCAGAACAGCTGACCCGACTCTGCCCAGAGCCGGACCCAGCCGCCGCCGGTGGTGTGCTGCAACGTGTTGGTGGCCAGCTCGCTGACCGCCAGCGTCAACAGCTCCACCCGCTCCGCCGACAGGCCGCGGGCCAGCGCCCCAGCGCTGACGAACGCGCGCAGCGCTCGCACGTCGGTCGCGACCTGGTACGCCATGGTGTCCGTGGCGTGGGTCGGGACGTTCTGCTCGGCCACGGCCTCCCGTCGCTCTCCCGGCATCAGCCCGCCCGACGCGGCTGCCCGGCCGGCGGCACCGCGATCCACGCGGGTGTCGTCGGCGTGCGAGCCTCGAAGTGCGCCATCGGGCAGCCGGAACCCTTCTCGTAGCGACAGCTGTTCCTCACATCATGTCATCCACTGACCCGTTGGCCGTCTCGTCCGTTCGGCGGTTGATCACCTGCGGGCCGGATCGCCCGGCTGGGCTCGCTGGCCGGACGCGGTCACCGCGCGGCCGGGTCGGACTCGCGGCACGGCGCCGTCGCGGCGGTGGACGGGTTCGCCGTCACTGGCGGATGTCCAGGGCGCCGATCAGCCCGTCGCGCAGCGTGAACCGGTACCGCAGCTCGACCGGGCTGCCAGGGAAGTCGCCGGACACCCGGGTGAGGGCCAGGTACGAATCGCCCGCCTGCGGAGTGAGGCGGACCGGCTCGGCGGTGTACGAGTAGGCGTCCATGGTCTTCTGCCGCCAGGAGCGGATCGAGGCCCGCCCGTCGTACACCCGATCCTCGTCGGCGACGCTCGCGGTGTCGGCGAAGCAGGCGACGAAGGCGTCCAGGTCCCGGTCGTTGACGGCCCGGAAGTACCGGTCGATCACGTCGGGCAGGTCGAGGGCCATCTGCTCCTCCTGCGGCACGGGCCGCCGTCGGGCAGCCGTCGGGTTCCCGGTCCGACCTCACCGTACGAGAAGCCGACGGCGTCGCGCGGGGCAACCAGCAGAACCATCGCGCCGGCCGTCGGGTTTGCTGCCGCGTGGCCCGGGTAGCCACGCGTCTCCGAGGCGAAGGGCGGGGACATGGCCGAGCTGGCGTTCGTCGACAAGGTTGCGGCACGCGCGAATGTTTCGCCGGAGCAGGCGCGCCCGCTCACCGAGGCGGTCCTGCGGACCCTCACCGAGCGGCTCAGCGGCGGGGAGGCGGGCGCGTTGGCTCCCCACCTGGCCGACGAACTGAGCCCGCTGCTGGTCAAGGCGGCCGAGCCGGCCGAAACGTTCGACTACGACGAGTTCCTGCGCCGGGTGGCCGACCGCGCCGGGATCGACCGCCCGGCCGCCGAGCGGGGCACCCGCGCGGTGTTGCAGACGATGCACCGGGTGGTCGGGCACCGGGAGTTCGAGGACGCGCTGGCCCAGCTGCCGGCGGACCTGCGGGCGCTGGCGCAGCCGCTGCCGCACGGCCCCTGACCGACGCCCCACGGCCGGATGCCGGGTGTCGATGACCGTTCGGTCCCTGGTGCGCCGCTTCGACACCGGATCTACTGTGCGTTACCGAACGAACGCACAGTGGTGATGGCCCGCGCCCGTCCGCCGGGTCGTCGCCGCTCCGACCAGAGGAGCGTCCCCTTGGCGTCCATGGTGTCCCCGCGTCCCCTGCTGAGTGCGGCGACGACCGTCGTCGCGCTGATCACCCTCACCCCCGCTCCCGCCGCCGCGTCCTCACCCAGCTACCGGGTCGTCGATCTCGGCACCCTGAGCGGAGGTGACGGCGCTGCCACGGCGATGAACGACCGCGGCGACATCGTCGGCTGGAGCACCGTCGCCGGCGGCGCGCGGCACGCCGTGTTCTGGCGTCACGGTGTCATCACCGACCTGGGCGTGCTGCCGGGTGACACGGATTCCACCGCCGTGGATGTCAACGAGTTCGGCGATGTGGCGATCACCTCTTTCGGCTCGGACTACCTGACCCGAGCGGTGCTCTGGCGCGATGGCCAGCTCCGTGACCTGGGCACGCTGGGCGGGGAGAACAGTGTGGCGATCGGGGTCAACGACCGGCGGCAGGTGCTCGGCACCAGCGAACCGGCCGGCGACATGCCGCACCGCTTCCTGTGGCGCAACGGCGTCTTCACCGACCTGGGCCGGCAGTACTTCTACGAGTCCACCGCCGACTTCAACAACGCGGGAGACGTGGTGGGTGGGTTCAACGTGCCGCCACAGGACTACCCGTGCACCTGCGTCGGCGGTCGCCTGCGCGACGGGGTGCTCACCCAGATCGGCAGCGAGGCCCTCGGGATCAACAACCGTGGCCAGGTGGTGGGCGCGGCGAACGGTCGGGCGTTCCGCTGGCAGAACGGGACACTGACCGACCTCGGCACGCTCGGTGGCGACTGGAGCCGCGCCACCGCGATCAACGACCGGGGCGACGTGGTGGGCCAGAGCAGCACCACCGCTGCGTGGCACCCGTTCCTCTGGCGCAACGGGGTGATGACCGACCTGACCACCCGGGGCGTGCAAGAGACCGACGTGATCGAGGACATCAACATCCAGGGCCAGCTCGTCGGCGCTCGGGGGAACCGGCCCGTGCTGTTCCGCTGAGCGTGCTCCCCACGCGCCAAACGGGCCGGGGCACGGCCTGATCCGCCGACCAGACCGCGCCCCGTCGTAGGTCAGCCGGTCACCCCGCTGCTGACCACCCACTTCTGGTGTGCGCCGCCCGCGTAGGTGCCGAGTTGGATCTGGGTGCCCTCGGCGGTGTTGCCGCCGGCGGCCTCCATGATCTTCCCGGACTGCGGGTTGCGGATCGACCCGTCGCTCTGCGGTTGCCAGACCTGCGCGCCGGTGCCGTTGCAGGTCCAGAGCTGGATCTTCGTGCCGTTCGCGGTGCCCGCGTTGTCCACGTCCAGGCACTTGCCGAGCGCGCGGTAGGTGTCGCCGACCCGGGTCCACGACTGCGCGGCGGTGTTGTTGCAGGTCCAGAGCTGGATCTTCGTACCGTCGGCGGTGCCCGAGTTGTCGACGTCCAGGCACCTGCCGCCGACGCCGGTGATGGTGCCGCCGGTCGGCGGTGGCGGACTGCCCGGGATGGAGTTGAGCGTGTACCACGCCTCGGTGCTCCACAGTGACTGGCCGGTGGTGGAGGTGAACGGGCGCGGCGAGCGCAGGTGCACCACCCGACCGGCCTTGCGACCGGGCACCACCAGTGTGACCTTCTTTCCGTCCGCCGACAGGGTGGCCGAGGTGACGGTCAGCGTCTCCTCGTCGATCTTCGGCCCGCCGTAGGCCGACGTCGCCACGTACCGCCATTGCTTGATCTTGTAGCGCGCGGCCAGTTCGGCGGCGGTCCCCGCCGAGACGGGCTGGGTGTACTCCACCTCGAAGCCGGTCGTGGTGGCGTGCATCGCGAGCATCTCGAACGTGGTGGAACCGTTCGGAGTGAGTTTCTGCAGGCCGTACGACAGCTTGCCGCTCTGGCCCCAGTTGCCGCCCGCGCCGAGCCCACCGACGTAGATCGCGCCGTCCGGGCCGATGTTGACCTCGGAGACGCCCGCCTCCAGGCCCTGGGTGAGCCGGAACAGGGCGCCCTGGTACTCGCCGTTGACCTTCTCCACGTTCGCCCGTTGCAGGCCGCCGTAGGTCACGTCGCCGATGACGAACTGGCCGGCGTACCGGCCGCTGGTCAGGTAGAGCGGCGTGCTGGGCGAGTTGGCGATCTCGTTCTGCGGCATCCAGAGCACCGGCTGCGTGACCGGGGCGGTGTCGAAAGGCCCCGCCGGGTTCGTGTAGTGGTTGAAGAACCGGCCCTGCTTGACGTGCACCAGCTTCGACGAGGGCAGCCAGCCGCCCTGGTTGTCGGTGACGAAGAGGCCGCCCTCCGGGCCCCAGCCGATGCCGTGCGGCGTACGCAGGCCGCCGGCGACGTAACTGACCGCGCCGGTGTCCTTGTTGACCTTGATGGTGGTGCCCCGGTTGGTGGCGGGTTGCGGGTTGGTGGTGGCGCCGCCGGAGTTGATCGACACTGACAGGTTCAGGTAGAAGAACCCGTCGGCGTAGAGCAGGCCGAAGGCGAACTCGTGGAAGTTGCCGCCGTAGGGCCAGGTGGCAACGGTTTCCAGGCGTTCGGCCGCCTCGTCACCGCCGGTGTTCACCAGCCGGGTCAACCGCTGTTTCTCGGTCACGTAGACCACCCCGTCGACGACCTTGAGCCCCATCGGCTCCTTCAGGCCACCGGCGATCTTCTTGGTGGTCACGGTGCCGGGGCTGGTCGACCCGCCGGTGTTGCCGAGGATCCAGACCTCGCCGTCCTGGGAGGTGCCGGACTGGTCGCTGCCACCCCAGGTGCTGATGACGAGCCGGCCGTCGGCCAGCCAGTCCATCCCGGTGACCTTCGGCTGGAAGCCGCTGGGCCGCAGGTTGGTCAGCGTGTAGCCGGGGTGTACGCCGGTCAGCGGCAGTCCGTCGCCGGGGGAGTCGAAGACCCCTTCGCACTCCTTGCGCCCGGGCGCGGTCACCCGGACCACGCCGGCGTCGGTGCTCAGCGCCGAGTTCGGTACGACCACGAAGGCCGACGAGCCGGGCGTCTTCCACTCCAGGGTGATCTGCTGCCCACCGCCGCGCTCGAAGTGGTCGATGCGCAGCGGGTGCAGACCGGCGGTGAGGGTGACCGTGCCCTCCTTGGGCGGGGTCGCGCCGTGCAGACCGTCGTGGTTGATCACCACGGCGTTGTCGATGGACAGCTTGGATCCGTCGTCGCTGCTGAGCCGGAACGTGTAGCTGCCGGCCTGGGTGGTGGTGATGTTGCCGAGCACCTGCGAGACGAAGTTGTCCTCGAAGCCGAAGTCGGCCGCCGAGGTCCAGTTGATGGTGGACATCAGCTTGTCCACGTTCGGGGTCTGGGCGGGCTTGAGGGTGCACAGCTCGGACAGCGGCACCTGCACATCGAAGACGCGCAGTGTGACGCCCGGTTCCTGCGCGGGGGCGGCGGTGGCGGGGACGGCCCAGAGGCCGGCGGCGAGGACGAGCGCCAGCGCACCGAGGGCGGGATGGTGGAGTCGGCGTAGCAGGGGTGTGCCCATCGTTCCTCCAGGAGGCGGTGGAGTGCCCGACGGCCGGCGTGGATCAGCGGTGAGGATGACCGTCGGCCCCGGCTCCGTAACGTCCTCGACGCCGACGAGTGACAGTGCGGAAACACCGGGTTGATGGGTCGAGACATTAAGGGGTTTCGATTGCACTGTCCATGGCTTCGCCTCGATACATCAAAAGTTTCCTATGTCTGTGCGAAAGTTCGAGGCGGTACGCGAAGAATGCCGGGTGCTGCGGTGGTCTACCGCCGTCCGCGCCGCGCCGGACCACCCGTCCGGGCGCCGGTCTTCCGAGCCGGACCCGCGGCCTTGCGGGTGCCGCCGCCGCCCCGACCCGCCGCGCCGGTCGGCCGGCGGCCCGCCGGGGAGGCGCCCCGCGTCGCCGGTCGACGGCGGGCCGCCAGCAACACCACCGCCGAGACCACCACGACGATCAGGGCCGGGACCAGCCAGGCCGGGAAGCCGCCGCCGCGCTGCTCCGGGGCGGCACCGGCCGGGTCGTCCGCAACCGCGCCGGTGGGGGCGACCGGGCTGCCGCTGGCTCCGGGGGTGGTCGAGCCCTTACCCTCGGCCTGGGCGAGCAGCGCCGGATCCGGCCCCGCCGTGGGCGGCGACCAACCGGCCGGGGCGGGCGTGCCGGGGCCCTGGTAGTCGAAGCTCACCTCGCCCCGCACCGCCTCACCGTCGGAGGCGACGGAGAGATAGCTGGCGGTGTAACGGCCCTTCGCCGGCCAGTGGGCGACGGTCACCATGGCCGGAAAGCCGGTGTGGTACAGCCGTGGCTCGAACACGCCGTTGACCATGAAGTACTCGGTGACCGGCTTGTCCAGTCGCTTCGGCTCACCGTGCGACCAGCCACTGTCCACCCGCGACCCGTCCGGCCCGGTGACGGCGAAGTGCGCGTTCGAGGCCGGCTTCTCGGTGAAGTACAACGCCAGCTGCGTCAGCGGCTCGCGTACCACGGTGCCGGTCAGCGGGGTGGAGGTCGCCAGCTGGCCGTGCGCGTACGCCGGGGCGACCGGCAGCAGCAGCGACACCGCCAGGGTCGCCGCCAGCGCCGCCACGGTACGGCTCAGAACCTTACGCACAGTGACCAGCTTCGATCGCATTCGTTCATCATGGTCATTTCCCCGGCACCGAACAAGACGTAGAGTTCTCCTCCCCGACGATCAAACCGACACCCGTCCCCCTCGCGTCGTTCGGAGTCCACCCGTGTTCGTCCGTACCCCCGCCGCCCGCACAGCCGCGACCGTCACCGCCGTCGCCCTCGCCGCCCTGCTCCTCGCCGGTTGCGGGCAGGACGACGACCCCTCGGTGGGCACCCCCTCGACGGCGCCGACGTCCGCCGGCCCGTCGGGCGCCACCCCCACCGCACCCGCCCCGACGCCCACCGGCACTCCCAGCGCCGCCGCCAGCACCCCGGCGGTGGACCGACAGATCACCGTGACGATCGCGAAGCGGCGGGTCGATCCGCCGACCGGTCGGGTCACCGTCAGTAAGGGCGAGCTGGTCCGGATCACCGTCACCTCCGACGTGTCCGACGAACTGCACGTGCACGGCTACGACCTGGGCGCCCGGCTGCCGGCCGGTACGCCTGGCTCGGTCGAGTTCCGCGCCGACCAGACCGGACTGTTCGAGGTGGAGACGCACGACTCCGAGCTGGTGCTCTTCCAGCTCGTCGTCCGCTGAGCGGCATGACGGCCGCGCCCACGCTGCTGGCCCACGGTGCCGGTGGCCGCCAGGACCTGCCGATCACGCTGCCGCAGCTCGTCGTCGCCGCCGCGCTGACCCTCGTCGTCACGTTCGTGGCACTGGGTGTGCTGTGGCGCGAACCCCGGCTCGACCGGGACGCCACCGGCGGTCGCCCCGTGCCGCGCTGGCTCGGTCGACTCGTCGACGCGCAGACCGTCCGGTGGGCGCTGCGCGGGCTCGGCCTGCTCGCCGCCGCCTGGTTCTGCCTCGGCCTGCTGGGCGGGCCGGACACCGCTGACAACCCGACGGCCGGCACGCTCTACGTCCTGCTCTGGGTCGGGCTGGCACCGCTGTCGCTGCTGCTCGGCCCCGTCTGGCGGGCGGTCAACCCGCTGCGTACCGTGCACCTGCTCGCCGCGCTGGCCGCGCGGCGCGACCCGCACCGCGGGCTGCGTGAACTGCCCGACGGGGTCGGATGGTGGCCCGCCGCCGCCACCCTGTTCGGGTTCGTCTGGCTGGAACTGGTCGCCCCCGACCGGGCCACCCTGCCGGTCATCACCGCCTGGCTGGCCGGGTACGCGGTGCTCCTGCTGGTCGGCGCGGTGGTGTTCGGCGCCGGCTGGTTCGACCACGCCGACCCGTTCGAGGCGTACAGCACAGTGATCGGTCAGCTCGCCCCGCTCGGCCGGGCCGCCGACGGCGTCCTGGTGTGGCGCAACCCGCTCGACGGGATCGCCGGTCTGCGTCCCCGCCCCGGGCTGGTCGCCGTGGTGATCGTGCTGCTCGGCTCGACAATGTACGACAGCCTTTCCAACGCGCCGGGCTGGTTGCGCTTCAGCCAGGAGAACGGCCTGCACCCGGCGGTCACCGGCAGCGCCGGCCTGAGCCTCGTCATCGCCGCCGTCGCGGTGGCCTACCTCGCCGCCACCGGCGCCGCGGCGCGCATCGGTCGCGCCGACCCGGCCGAGGCCCGTGCCGTGCCGGGCGAGATCGCCCACTCCATCGTGCCGATCGCGGTCGGGTATGTGGTGGCGCACTACTACTCACTGCTGATCCTGGAGGGCCAGCGCACCGTCGCGTTGCTCTCCGACCCGCTGGGCACCGGCGCCAACTGGCTCGGCACCGCCGGCTGGGAGCCGCACACCGCGCTGGTCACGCCCTCCGGGGTGGCCACCCTCCAGATCACCGTCATCATCGTCGGGCACCTGCTCGGCACCCTGCTCGCCCACGACCGGGCCCTGCACCTGTTCCCCCGCGCCCGGGCGGTGGCCGGTCAACTGCCCCTGCTCGCGCTGATGGTCGCCTACACCGTCGCCGGTCTGCTGCTGCTCTACGCGGGGTAGTGCCGCCCGGTTCCAAGGCGTGCGCCATGATGGCCCGTGCACTCCGATCTTCAGCGCTACCTCGACGACCTGGTCACCGCCGCCCGGGACGTGCTCGGCACCGACCTGGTCGGCGCGTACGCCGCCGGCTCGGTCGGGCTCGGGGCGTACCAGCCCGGCCGCAGTGACGTGGACGTGGCGCTGCTCAGCGCCGGGCCGCTCAGCACCGACGCCAAGCAGGCGCTGGTCGCCCGGCTGCGGCACGAGGCGCTGCCCTGCCCGGCGCGTGGGCTGGAACTCGTCTGCTACGACCGGGCGGTGGCCGCCTCCGGCACCCCCGAGCCCGGCTTCGAGGTCGAACTGAACACCGGGGCCGACATGCCGTTCCGCCGCACCCTCGACCCCGCCGACCGCCCGGTCGTCGACGGCCGGTTCTGGTACGGCCTCGACCGCAGCATCCTGCACCAGAGCGGACTCGCGCTGCTCGGGCCGCCAGCGGGGGAGGTCTTCGCCGACCTCGCCCCGGCGGACCTGCGCCGGCTGCTCATCGAGGCGCTGACCTGGTGGCTCGCCCTACCCGCACCGCCGGCCGACCAGCCCGCACCCGGCACCGAGGACGCCGTGCTCGGCGCCTGCCGATCGCTGGTGCGCCACCGCGACGGCAGCTGGCTCGCCAAGACAGCGGCCGGTCAGCGGCTGATCGACGCCGGCGACCCGGCCGAGGTCATCCGGCAGGCGGTCGCCGCGCGGCACGGCGGGCCGCCGCCCACCGGGGCACAGGCCCGCGCCTTCCAGCAACGGGTACGCGACGAGATCGCCGGGTAGCGCTGCGCGTCGCGGCGCTCAGTCAACCGGCTCCGATCCAAGGTCGAGGACGAGGAGTGCCATGGGCGGGCCCCACGGCAGGACTGATGTGCCGACCTGCCGCCACCCGTTGCGCGCGTACACCTGTCGGGCCCGGGAACGGGGATCCGAGGCGAGAGTGGCATAGCGCTCCGGGCGGTCGGCGAGCAGCCGACGCATCAACTCCGCGCCGACGCCCTCGCCGCGGTGATGAGGGTGGACGATCCACTCCATGACAGCCAGCTTCGCCACGGCACGAATCTCGGCGGGCGGATCAGCGTCGGCCCGGGTCCACCAATCGCCGGTTGGCATGGTCCAGCCGTAGGCGGCACCTACCAGCGACGAGTCCACCGCGACAGTGACCAGGGTGAAACCGAGCCGGTCGGCCTCGCCAGGCAGACAGTCACGGAAACGGGCCACCTGATCGGGGCCTTCCTCGTACGGCGGCTCGGCGTACACACACTCGTACAGGTCGACCAGCGGGCCGAAGAAGGGAGCCGCGTCCTGGCCGTGGCTGGTGGTGTAGATCAAGGCCATGCCCGGATGCTAGACGCGTACCCGTTCCACCAGTTCGCCGTAGACCGGCCGGTGTCGTTCGGCCTCGGGAACGGCGGCGGCAACCTGCCGGGCGACCGCACGCACGAGTTCGTTGTGCTGTTCAGCGGGCAGTTGATCGAGTAGATCCGCCGCGAGGCGCAACCCGTCGGGGATGTGCCCGTTGCGGCACAACGCCGCCGCCTGGTGCAGCTGCACCTGCGTGCGTAGCCGCTGCTGCGACGGCGGGTACAGCTCCAGGGCACGCTGCTGTGCAGTCTCGGCAGCGCGCTGGTCACCGGCGTGGGCGTACACCCACGACTCGGTGTGCCGCAGCCGGTGCTCTGGCCACCCCCACAGCGACTCCACATCGACGGTCACCGTGGCGGGAAGAGCCTCCACCTGGTCGGCGAGGGCCCGTACCGAGGCCACGGCCTCGGCGTGTCGACCGGCAAGCGAGAGTGCCTGCGCCCGGCCCGCGAGCAGCCCACACGTGGCCGCCGAAGGCCTGCCGCCGAGCAACGGCAGCATGTCGTCGGCCAGCGCTATCACCGTGGTCGGTGTCCGCCCGTCGTAGCAGCCGTTCACCACGTCCCACGCCCGGGTGAGCACCCGCGTGTCGGCGTCACCCGACCCGTCAGCAATCCGGTGCGCGCTGGCCCGCCATCTGCCGGCCAACACAGTCTGTCCGCACGCGTTCAAGCTGAGCGCCACGATGACCGACAGGCGGCTGGCGACGCGTAGCAGCAATGGGCGTTGCTGCCCGTCGTCCGCGGCGATCTGGTGCTGCAACACGGTCAGGTCCCGCCCCAGTTGGGCCAACAGTTGGTCGCGTGGTCGGGAGTAGTAGCCGCGCCCGTGGTCCGCGACTATCTGGGCCCACTCATCGAAGTCGACATCGACGGCGGCGCTGAGCCCTTGCCGCAGGGCCTCCCAACCCGCGAGCCGGTCTACTGCGGGTGCCGCCGCGAGCGCGCCCATCGCCTGGAGGACCGATCGTCTGCGCACGTCCTTGTCGCCAGCCTGCCTACTCCCGTACGCCACCTCCAATGCGCCACCAGCAGACAACGCGCGGTCGTAAGCGGCCACCACAGCTGCGTTGGCGGGGCGGTCGCCGCGCTCAATCTGCCCGAGGTAGCCGAAGTCGTACGCGGTCAGCTCGGCGAACTTTCGCAGCGACCAGCCGGCGGCTTTGCGGTGCTGCCTGAGCGTGTCCCCGAAACCGTCCATCTCGCCCTCCGGCGTGTGGGCTCCCGTGTGGGCCCACTGCTCACGGCTGCCACACCCCTCAGCGTAGCGGCCACGCTACCCAAGTCGGTCGATCTCGGGCGGCACGAAAGGGCGCGGCGGGTCGCTGCCGGACGGGCGTGGCCTGTCGTAGCCGCTGGTTGTGGTGGCCCGCCGAAATCTCGCTCTGTGGGCCACCACGCAAAACCCTTGGGGGTAAACGTCATGAACTGGACTGGGAGAGCGCCGGCCGTGGACGTCGACGTGACGGTTCCCGCCGGAACCAAGCTTTTCCTACTGGCCGGGGAGTGGTTCTGCGAACCCACCGTGCTCGCTCGACGGGACGAGGTGGTGATCGTCGTGGCCATCCGTCCAGGGGCGATCAGCGGCCAGGTGTGGGTGACAGGGCATGTGTGCCGACGCCAAGATCCCCCGGAATGTGGCACCGGAGCCTGCTTCGAGCACCACGTGCTCGCCTCAGCGATCCGCCTGAACCTGTCCGGCCAGCGGTGAGCACAATTCGGCCCTTCCGGGTCGAGACAGGGCGGCACGGACTCGCGGGCCATCCGATGCGCGACGGCGAGGCGCACACTCCGCTGCGCCCGATGTGGCGTTGCCGGGCGGACGGCCAGCAGTGGCCCTGCCCCGACGCAAGGCTGCTGCTCACGGCGGAGTTCGACGACGACCCCTCGGGGCTGACCATCTACCTGGCGGGCATGTTCTCTGAGGCCGCCCAGGATCTCTACCACCTCAACCCCCACGACGGACCCGGTGCTCGGGAGTTGTACGACCGCTTCGTGGCCTGGGGTCGGCGAACCGCACGACGCTCAGCGGACCGGGCGGGACTCCAGCGAGGCGAACAGCAGGTTGAGACCCTCGGTCATGGTCGGGTGGGTGATGACCGCGTCGCGCAGGGCGGTCCACGGCATCGCGGCGAGCATGGCCAGCTGCACGGAGGTGATCACCTCGCCGGCCTCGGGGCCGAGCAGCGCCGCGCCGAGGATCCGGTCGGTGCCGGTGTCGATGACCGCCTTCCACATGCCCCGGGTCTGACGCAGGGTGCGGGCCCGCGGGATGGCGGCGACCGGCAGGTGGGCGACCTGGACGTCGTACCCGGCGCGGCGCGCCTCGGTCTCGGTCAGCCCGACCCGGGCCAGCTCCGGGGTGGTGAAGACGGTGTACGGGATCAGCCGATCGGTGGTGCTGCGCTGGCCGCCCGCGAGGTTCGCCCTGATGATCCGGTAGTCGTCCAACGAGACGTGGGTGAACTGTGGGCTGCCGGCGACGTCTCCGGCCGCCCAGGTGTGCTCGGCGCTGGTGCGCAGGTGTTCGTCGACCTCCACGAAGCCCCGTTCGCTGAGCCGTACGCCGGCCACGTCCAGGCCGAGCCCGTCGGTGACCGGTTCCCGGCCGGCCGCCACCAGCACGTCGTCCCCGATCACCACGCCGCCGTCGTCCAGCGTCACCCGCAACGCGCCGTCGGGGTCCCGGTCGACCCGCGCGACCGCCACACCCACCCGGACGTCGATGCCGTCGTCGAGGAAGACGCGCATCACCGCGTCGCTCACGTCGGGATCCTCCCGGGTGAGCAGCCGTGGACCGCCCTCGACCAGCGTCACCGCGCTGCCGAACGACGCGAACATCTGCGCGAACTCCACCCCGACGGTCCCGCCGCCGAGCACCACCAGCCGGGCCGACAGCCGATCCAGGCGCAGCAGCTCGTCGCTGGTGAGCACCCCGGCCTCGGCCATCCCGGGCACCGACGGCAGATGCGGGCGGGTCCCCGTGTTGATCACGACGTCGGCGCCGCGCAGCAGCCGCTCGCCGCCGTCGGCGAGGGCCACCCGGACGGTCCGTGGGCCGACGAACCGGGCCTCGCCGATCACCAGGTGCAGGCCGGAGTCCAGGAACTGCTGCCGGTTGGCGGCGACCATCCCCTCGACCACGTCCTGCTTGTGCGCGCGCAAGAGGTCCACGTCGACCCGGCCGCCGTCGACAGTGAGGCCGAGCGCCGACGCGTCCCGCAGTTGGCGGGCGGCCCGCGCGCTGGTCACCAACGCCTTGGTCGGGATGCAGGCGACGTTGATGCAGCTGCCGCCGATCATGCCGCGCTCGACCATGGCTACCCGCTGCCCGGATCGGGCGACGTCCATGCCCAACGTCTTCCCGGCCTTGCCGCCACCGACGACGAGCAGGTCGAACTCCTCCGGTTGGTCGGTCACCCGGCGCTCCTCTCGGTCACCGGCCAGGCCGGCGGCCACCGCTGGTGCACGGCGGCCAGCCCAGCCTGCCAGCTCCGTCGGGCGCGGCGATCCGGTTCCGCGCAGAATCCACCCGGACCCTGATCAGGTGCCGAGGACCCACGCGGCGGGCCCGGTGAGGGATCATCGGTGGATGCCTGACATCCCGCCGCAGTTCCGTGCCCGGGTCCGCCATGAGCCGGACCGGTCGTACGCGGTGCTGGTCGAAGGACCTGACGGGGAGACGCTGGCCGGTGCCACCGGCAGCCTGCGGGAGGTGCGCACGGTGGCACGCCAGGGTGCGGCCCGCCTGTTCGGCGTACCGGTGGACCAGATCGCCGAGGCCCGCCTGGACGTGGTGATCCCTCAGCCGCCGTACGGGCACGACGGGCAGTGGGTGCGCATCGTCTCCACCGACGACCCCACCGACGCGGAATCCCTCGGTCGGGCCGGCCAGGCGCGCTGGTTCGGCCACGAGGGCGCCTGGTTCGTCACGGTGGCCGGTTCCGGCACCGCCGTCTACCCCGGTGAGCACCTCGACTTCGCACCCGTCCTCACCGACGAGGAGGCCGCCGAGTTGCGGAGGTACCTCACTCGGTCAGCTCAGCCTCCTTCTTGAGTCGCTCAGCGGTGAACGACGACCGGGCGGTCGGCCCGGGCCCGTGCGGAGGTGCTCCGGGCCCGGGTGCAACCGCTGCTGAGGTCAGTGGCGGGCGGCGCCGTTCTCACTGACCGGCTGCCCGAAGGCCAGGAACGGCACGGGCGTCGGCGCGTCGGTGCCGATGTGCCGGGGGAAGATCGGCTCGGCGTCAGCGCTCACCTCACGGGCAGCCGTAGCGTCCGGCGCCGCCGGCTCGTCCGCCACCGCCGCCGCGCCACCGTGCTCGCCGTTCACCTGCTCGGCCGGGTCGTCGTCCACCTGCTCGGCCGGGGCGTGGTCGGCGGGGCCACTGTCGACAGGGGAGCGGTCGGACGGGGCGCGATCGGCGTCGGCGTCGGCCACCGGCGCTCGCTCCGTGGCGTGCCGGTCGACGCCGACGCGATCGACGGTGAGCTGCTCGACGCCGGTCCGCTCGGCTGCGGGCCGATCGGCGCCGGAGCGGGAACCCACCATCGGGTACTCCGCGGTCTCCGTACCGCCGGCTGCCGCGGCCATGACCGCGGCGGCGGCGAGGTCGGCCACCCGCTTGGCCTCCCGCTGCACGCGGGCGCGGACCTCCTTGGCGTGCCGCTCGGCGGAGTCCCCGGCCCGGCGGGCCTCGTCCAGGCGGGCGTTCTCGGCGGTGAGGTCCCGGCGGACCTCACTGAGCCGCTGCTGCATCCGGGACAGCTCGTTCTCCAGCGCCTCGCCCTCCTGGCGGATCTCGGCGAGCTGCTGTCGGCCGGTGTCCAGCTCGGCGTGCAGCTCCGCGGCCTCCTGCCGCCGCTCGTCAAGCTCCTTCTGCAGGGCGGCGAGCTGCTGCTGCTGGCTGGCGGCCTGCTCGTCGGCGCGGTTGCGCAGCTCGGTCACGTGCTGCTGCGCCTCGGCCAGCAGCGCGGCGATCTGCTGCTCGGTCGCGCTGCGCTGCTCGGCCAGCTCCTGCTCAGCGGCGGCCTGCTGTTCGGCGATGTCCTGCTCGGCGGCGGTACGCCGTTCGTTGACCTCTCGCTCCACGTTGGCCTGCCACTGGGCCATCTCCTGCTGGTTCTTGGCGCGGGCCGACTGCAGTTCCTGCTGGATCTGGGTACGGGCCGACTTCATCAGCGCGTCGGCGGCCACCCGGGTCTGGTTGAGCTGCTGCGCGCTCTGCTCGGTGATCCGCTTGGCCTCGTGCTGGGCGCGCTCGTGCGCGGCCTCACCGTCGGCCCGCAACTGCTCGGCGTGCTCGCGGATCGCCGTCAACTCGGCCTCGGCAAGGGTGCGCCGCTCCTCGTACGCCTGCTCCTGCTCGGTCCGCCGGGCGGCCAGCTCCTCGGCCAGGTCCTGACGTGCCTGCGCGGACCGCTCACGGGTGTCGGCGAGGATCCGCTCAGCTTCGCTGCGCAGTTCGTTCGCCCGGTCGGTGGCCGACTCGGTGATCATCCCGGCTTGCTTCTCGGCGAGTGCCATGATCTCGCCGACCATCGGGCCGAGGTCGTGGAACGAGGCGCGGTCCACCTGCACGGGCTGCTCCTGAAGCTCGGCCAGTTCGGCACGCAGCCGCTGCACCTCGGCGGTCAACTCACGGACCCGGACGGCGGACTGTCCATGCTCGCGGCTCAACATCGCGATCTGACTGTCGAGCTGCTCCAGGTGCCGGTCCACCTGGCGTTTGTCGTATCCGCGCAGGGCGAGCTCGAAGCTCGGCCGGGAGGCCGCATCGTCGCGTGCTGCGTGCGGCTCAGCGCCGATGGACATGCACCATCCTCCGTACGATCGGGGCGTCAGGGTCGGCGGTCGCCTGCCCCACGGGCCGTCAGTGTGGCGCAACGCTACCGCCGAGCGGACCTCATGCGAAGTCCTGCCCCACCCCCTCTCACGTTGTCGCCCCGCGTTCCCCCGTTCCCGCGCCGGTCACGGACTCGTAGTGCCGGAAAGGTGCTGCTCCACCACCTTTGTCATCCGGGGAAAGTCCATGATCGACGCAGGTCGACGTACGGACGCGGGGCGACGGCTCGGTGCGGGTCAGCATCGGCGGGCGACCAGGACCGCGTCGTGGTGGGTGACGTCCTCGCCGTCGGGGTTGGTGGCGAGACGGGCGCGTTCCTCCGCCGTCAGCACCTCCCAGTCGGTCGGGTCCAGATCGGCGGCCACCTCCTGCGCGGTGTACATCGCGTCCGGCATGTGCATCCGGTGCGCCGCCCCCCACAGGTCGGACGGGTGGTGGCCGACGAGCAGCAGGACGCCGCCCGGTGCCACCGCCGCGGCCAACCGGGCGAACAACTCCCGCCGCTGCTGCCGGGGCAGGTGCATGAACTGCGCGGACACCAGGTCGTACGCCTGCTCGGCGGGCGGCTTGTCCCGCAGGTCGACGTGGGTGAACTCGATCCGGTCACCGACGCCGGCGGCCTCGGCGTTCGCGGACGCCCGGCTCAGTGCCGTGCTGGAGATGTCCACCGCCGTCACCTGCCAGCCACGCGTGGCCAGCCACACCGCGTCGGCGCCCTCGCCGCTACCCACGTCCAGCGCCCGCCCCGGGGTCAGGTCGGTGACCTCGGCGACCAACTGCGGATTCGGCCGGCCACTCCACACCGAGGGTCGGGACTGGTAGCGCTCCTCCCACGCCGGCTCCTCGAACGTCGTGGCCACCAACTGCCGGTACGCGGCCACGGCGTCGCGGGTCTCCTCGGCGATGAGATCGGCGTTGATCGCCGCCGCGGCGGTCAACCCGGCCCCGGCGGACGTGATCACCTGTCCCCGGAGGTCGGCCACGTTGCCCGCCACCCAGACACCGGGGACGGTGGTCGCGCCGGTGGGGTCGGCCGGGATCTGGGCACCGATGACATGCTCGCCCATCGTCACCTCCTCCGGGGCCAGGCCCAGCCCCACCAGCAGGTCGGCGCGGGGGGTCAGTCGCGTCGCCACCACGATCGCGTCGAGCGCCACCACCCGTCCGCCGGCGAGCCGTACCCCGGTCAGCGCGTCGTCGGTCACCTCCACCTCGGCGACCGGGCCCGGCACCACCGTGATGCTGCGGGCGGCGAGCCGTTCGGCGGTCTCCGCGTCCGGTGCCGGGGTGTCGTTGAGCAGGAGCAGCACGGAGGAGCTCCACTGTCGCCACATCTCCGCCTGGTGCACGGCCAGGGGCCCGGTCGCCAGGATGCCGATGCGACGGTCCCGCACCTCCCAGCCGTGGCAGTACGGGCAGTGCAGCACGTCGCGACCCCACCGCTGCGCCAGGGCGGGCACGTCGGGCAGTTCGTCGGTCAGCCCGGTGGTCACCAGCAGCCGCCGGGCGCGCACCGGCTCGCCGTCGTCGAGGCTGAGCTGGAACCCGTCGTCGTCCCGGGTGGCGCTGCGCACCCGCCCGGTGCGGAACTGCCCGCCGTACCCGGCCACCTCGGCCCGCCCGACCGCGAGCAGCTCACCGGGCGGCGTTCCCTCCCGACCCAGGTAGTTGTGTATCCGGTCGGCGGGCGCGTTGCGCGGCTCCCCGGAGTCGATGACCAGCACCGACCGTCGGGCCCGGCTCAGCGCCAGGGCGCCGTTGAGCCCGGCAGCGCCGCCGCCCACCACCACCACGTCGTATGTCTCGTCCACCGCTTGTCCCCCTCGTGTTCTGTCGGCTGTCCCCACCATCCGCCGCCGCCAGCCCGGCGGCAACTATCCTTGCTGTTATGGCAAACGAGGACAGTGCCGCGCTGGCGGCCGTCGGCCCCCGGCTGCGTGCCCTGCGTCACCGACGCGGGACCACGCTCACCCAGCTCGCCGACCTGACCGGCATCTCGGTGAGCACCCTGTCCCGGCTGGAGTCCGGGAGCCGTCGACCGACGCTTGAACTGCTGCTCCCGCTGGCCCGGGCCTATCAGGTGGCGCTGGACGAACTGGTCGACGCCCCGGCCACCGGCGACCCCCGGGTGCGCCCCAAACCGATCGTCCGGCACGGCGTGACGTACCTGCCGCTGACCCGCCGGCCGGGCGGTGTGCAGGCGTTCAAGCAGATCTTCCCGCCGGACCCGTCCGCCGGAGGCCGGATCCCGCAGGTCCACGAGGGGTACGAGTGGCTCTACGTGCTCTCCGGCCGGATTCGGCTGCTGCTCGGTGACCGTGATCTGACGCTCACCCCCGGCGAGGTGGCCGAGTTCGACACCCACATCCCGCACCTCTTCTACAACCCCGGCCCGGGCACCGCCGAAGCCCTCAGCCTGTTCGGGCCGCAGGGGGAGCGGATCCACGTCCGCGCCCGTCCCGCCAGCCCGGACAAACAGCAGTGACCAACGCGGGTCGCGTGTTGTCGGGCGTCGCCGCGACCGGGACGCCCGACAACACGGACCGTCGGTGCGAAGATGGCGCGATGACCGACGCGGCATCCCGGCCCCGGAGCGACCGGATCGAGCACCGTGACATCGTCGTCAACGAGGTCCCGGGCTTCCGCCCGCTCACGTTGGACCTGGTCGTGCCCGTGGCGGCCCGCCAACCGGTCCCGGTCCTGGTGTGGATCCACGGTGGCGCGTGGCTGTTCGGCTCGCCCAAGCAGCCACCGGAGTGGCTCATGGAGGTGGATCCCTTCACCGCCGCCATCCGGGCCGGTTTCGCGGTCGCCTCCGCGCAGTACCGGCTCAGCGGCGAGGCGCACTTCCCCGCCCAACTCGACGACGTCACGGCGGCAGTCCGCTGGCTGCGCCGACACGGCGACACGTTGGGCGTGGACCACGAGCGGATCGGGGTCTGGGGCGAATCGGCCGGCGGACATCTCGCCTCGATGCTCGCGCTGACCGGGGACGACCAGGACGACACCCGCGTCCAGGCGGCGGTCTGCTGGTACGCGCCGTCCAACCTGCTGAGCATTCAGTCACAGGCCCACCCGGCCGGGACGATCGACCACGACGCCGCCGACTCGCCCGAGTCGCTGCTGATCGGCGCCCCGTTGGCCGGCAACCCCGAGCTGGGCCGGGCAGCCAGTCCGATCACCTACGTCACCGGCCACGCCCCGCCCATGCTGCTGGTGCACGGCGAGGAGGACCTGGTCGTACCGGTGGGGCAGAGCGAGGAACTCGCCGCGGCGTTGACTGCGGCCGGTGCCGAGGTCGAGTTGTCGGTGGTGCGGGGCGCCGACCACTGTTTCGTCGGGGTGCCGCTGGAGCCGCTGATCCGCGACACCCTGGTGTTCTTCACCCGAGTCCTCGCCCCCCACACCGGGGTGCTGCCGCCTCCGTAGGGTGACCCGGTGACCGCCTACGACGTCGCCGCCAAACTCCCCGACATCGACCGGCTGCGCCAGCGCTGCAAGGCCTTGGCCGTACTCGAGCGCATCATCGACGGCGGGGACCCCTACTACGCCTACACCTCGACCTGGGGCACGGACGAGGCGGCGCTGATGAGCAATGGCAGCGGCGACGAGTGGGCCGTCGTGTTCACCCCCGACGGCGCCTTCATCCGGCTCTTCGACCATGAATCGGCGATGTCGCCGTACCGTCATCCGGATTACGAGCTGTGGCCCGGTCTGGTCGACGGCGTCCCGGAGGTTCTGCGTTCTCAGCTGACGGAACCCGCCTTCTGCGACGAGGACGGTCGACTCGTGGCGACCACCGTGCTGTGGCGGCTGGTGGAGGACGACCGCTGGCACGCCGGTGACGGCATCACCTTCCCACCACTGCACCGACCGTACGACGACAGCGGCCCGGATGGGTCCGGCATGCTCGACATCCTGCTCGACGACATCGTCGACCGCTTCGTCGAATTCGCCGTCGACTACTACGAGATGACGGTGGACCGGGCGGCGGTCGAGCACATCGTTGCCCATCGGCCGCTCACCGACCGTGTGACGCGGGCCCTGAATCCGCAGCTCAGCGTCGCCGATCTGCGTTCCGACATCGCCGCGATCGGCTATCCGATCGCCGGGGACGGCACGCGCGACGGCGCCACGGTCCAGGTCGAACCTCATGGCGCGTTCTCCGTGAACAGCGTGGGACTGGCCGGTGCGCCCTTCCCGTTGAGCTTCAGTGTTCGCGAGACAGGCGGCTCCTGGATGGTGAATGCGACTGCGGCGCAGGCCGCCGAGCTGGCCGATGTGCTGATGCTCGCCGGGAACGACACCATCATGGTTGTCGGCGTGGAGACCAACAGCTTCCTGGACGAGGAGTATCAGCAGTGGCGGCCGTCACGGATCGCGGCCGAACAGGGCGTCAGCTTCGAGGTGCATGAGGTCCGCGCGCTGGCGGCTGGCGTCGTCGGCCTCAGCGAAGAGGCCCTGCTGATACCACGGGAGCAGCTGCCCCGGTTCCTGGCCGGTTGGTACCCCTTCGAGCTGACCTTTGTCGACGTGCCAGCCACGCCCTCCGCCGAGCGCATCGAGGAAATGGTGGTGACCATCGGAACGGCCACGTACAACCAGCCGGTCCTTCCCGCGCTGGCCGGCTCACGCCTGTTGTTCTCCGGGCATGACGACTGCTACGTGGCGATCGAAACGACGGACCCCGCAGTGCCTGCGGCGCTCCTGCGCCGGCTCCTGGTCTTGCTGGTCGGCTCGGCGCTTGTCGACACCACCGTGGTGGAGGTGACGGCGCCCGACGTCGAGACCGTGGAGCGGCTGATCGAAGAGAACCGGCATTGGGTCGGCGAGCTGGGCCCCGCGACGCGGGGCTCGGTGACCGTCGAGCTGCACGCCACGTCCGGGTCGTGGCGGCTCGGCCAGTCGCTTCCGAAGCAGGTCGACCGCACGATGGTCTACGACATCGCGGACAGGGTCTGGCGGTGACCGAGACGGTTGCGGCACCAGCTCGGCGGTCAATGGACCGACGGCACCGGGGTCACCGAGAACGGCCTCTTCGTCGACGGCCGCCTGCACAAGATCGGCGAGGAACTGCGCTGGACCTACGACCGGGCGGACTGGTTGCGCCCCTGGCGGATCAGCGGCGACCGGGTCGAGGTCGAGTTCCAGCCGTTCCACGAGAAGGTGTCCCGCACCAACCTGGGTGTCGTCGCGAACGAGACGCACCAGTGTTTCGGGCACTTCTCCGGCTGGGCGAAGACGGACGACGCAACGACGGTGAGCCTCGACGGGCTCGTCGGTTGGGCCGAGGAGGCACGCAACCGCTGGTAGCGGTTCGCCGCCAGCACGCGCACACCGCGTCAGCGCACGGCAGTGCTTCGAACTGTGGACACCTCGCCTCCGTGTTTATGATCGACGACCCCGACCGGGGCACGGAAGCCTGGCCGTTCGGCCCAGAACAAGAGGTGAGGTGCGCGACGGTGATCCGCGAGGCGTACGCCTGCTGGGTGCGCGAACCCGGCGCGGCCGAGATCCGGCCGGTGTCGCTGACCGCCCCCGGCCCCGACGAGGTGCTGGTCCGGGCCCGGTACTCCGGGGTCAGCCGGGGCACCGAGACACTGGTCTTCAGCGGTCGGGTGCCCGCCGACCAGCACGCCGCGATGCGCGCGCCCTTTCAGGAGGGTGACTTCCCCGGCCCGGTGAAGTACGGCTACCTCAGCGTCGGCGTGGTCGAACAGGGCCCGCCGGAGCTGCTCGGGCGGACGGTCTTCTGCCTGCACCCGCATCAGAGCGCGTACGTCGTGCCCGCCACCGCCGTGGTGCCCGTGCCGGAGGGGGTGCCGGCCGCCCGGGCGGTGCTCGCCGGCACCGTGGAGACAGCCGTCAACGCGCTGTGGGACGCCGCGCCCCTGGTCGGTGACCGGGTCACCGTGATCGGCGCCGGCATGGTGGGCTGCTGCGTCGCGGCGCTGCTCGCCCGGTTCCCCGGCGTGCAGGTCGAACTGGTCGACACCGACGCGCGCCGGGCCGGTGTGGCCGGGGCGCTCGGCGTCGACTTCGCCAACCCGGCCGACGCCCGCGCTGACCGCGACCTGGTCGTGCACGCCAGCGCCACCGCCGCCGGCCTGCAACAGTCGCTGGACCTGCTCGCACCGGAGGGCACGGTCATCGAGTTGAGCTGGTACGGCGACCGCCCCGTGCAGGTGTCGCTGGGCGGCGCGTTCCACTCCGGCCGACTCACCGTCCGCAGCAGCCAGGTCGGCATGGTGGCACCCGCCCGACGGGGGCGGCGCAGCTACGCCGACCGCCTGGCGCTCGCCCTGGACCTGCTCGACGACCCGGCCTTCGACGCGTTGATCACCGGCGCGTCCCGGTTCGCGGAACTGCCCGACGTGCTCGCCCGACTCAGCTCGGGTGACCTGCCCGCCCTCTGCCACCTCATCACCTACGACGACGGGGAGTGACCGTGTTCAGCGTGACCGTTCGAGACCACATGATGATCGCCCACAGTTTCCGAGGCGAGGTCTTCGGGCCCGCCCAACGCCTGCACGGCGCGACGTTCGTGGTGGACGCGACGTTCCGCCGGCCTGACCTGGACGCCGACGGGATCGTCGTGGACATCGGCCTGGCCACCGAGCAGCTGCGGGCCGTGCTGAGCGAGCTGACCTACCGCAACCTCGACGACGAGGCGGCCTTCGCCGGGGTGAACACCACCACGGAGGTGCTGGCCCGCACGGTCGCGGACCGACTGGTCGAGCGGGTGCACGCCGGTGAGCTGGGCGCGGGAGCGCGCGACCTGGCCGGCATCACTGTCACCCTGCACGAGTCGCACATCGCCTGGGCGAGCTACGAGCGGTCACTGTGACCGATGCGGGCCGGGCGGTGCACGTCGTCCTGCCCGGTGACATCGACGACCCGGCCTCGCCCAGCGGCGGCAACAGCTACGACCGGCGGATCTGCGCCGGGCTGGGCGAGCGGGGCTGGTCGGTCCACGAGCACCCGGTGCCCGGCGCGTGGCCGCACCCCGGGCCGGCCGACCGGGCGACGCTGGCCGGGCTGCTCGCCGCCACGCCCGACGACGCCGTGGTGCTGCTCGACGGCCTGATCGCCTCGACCGTGCCGGACCTGCTCGCCCCGCACGCCCGCCGGCTGCGTCTGGTGGTCCTGGTGCACCTGCCGCTCGACGACGAGCCGGAGGCCCGCGCGCTGGCCACCGCCCGGGCCGTCGTCACCACCAGCGAGTGGACCCGCTGCGCCCTGCTGGCCCGGCACCCGAGGCTCGCCGAGCGGATCCGGGCCGCGCCGCCCGGGGTGCGGCCCGCGCCGCCGGCTGCCGGCTCCGCGACCGGCGACCGGTTGCTCTGCGTCGCGGCGGTCACCCACCACAAGGGGTACGACGTGCTGGTCGACGCGTTGGCCACGCTGGTCGGACGACAGTGGACGATGCTCTGTGCCGGGACGCTGGCCCGGGAACCGGACCTCGTGCACCGGCTGCGCGACCGGCTGACCGGGGCGGGTCTCACCGAGCGGGTGCGGCTGGCCGGCCCGCTGACCGGCGCGGCGCTGGACGACGCGTACGCCGCCGCCGACCTGCTGGTGCTGCCGTCGCGGGGCGAGACGTACGGCATGGTCGTCACCGAGGCGCTGGCCCGCGGCCTGCCGGTGGTGACCACCGAGGTGGGCGGGCTGCCGGAGGCGCTCGGCCACGCCCCCGACGGTGACCGACCGGGACTGCTGGTCCCGCCCGGCGACCCGGCGGCGTTGGCCGCCGCGCTGATCCGCTGGCTGGACGACGACGCGCTGCGCGCCCGGCTACGGCGTGCGGCGCTCGCCCGGCGCGACACCCTGACCGACTGGCCGGTGACCGTCGCGCTGCTGGCCGGTGTACTGAAGGAGGTGGCGGAATGACCGCCGAGGAGACCCTGCCGTTCGCCGACTGGCTGCGGTTGCGGGAGCCGGCCGACGCGGCGGCGCGCGCCGAGGACCTGCTGGACGCCGTCCGCGCCCTGCCGACCGGGAACGCCCCGACGGTGATCCACGACCTGGGCAGCGGCACCGGCTCGATGGGTCGTTGGCTGGCCGCCCGGCTGCCCGGGCCGCAGCACTGGGTGCTGCACGACCGGGACGCCGACCTGCTGGCCCGCGCCGCCGAGGGCATGACCGGGGTGCGAGCCGCCGACGGCGCCCCGGTGACAGTGCGCACGAGCTGCGGTGACCTCACCCGGCTGACCGCCGCCGACCTGGCCGAGGCGTCACTGGTCACCGCGTCCGCGCTGCTGGACATGCTCACCGCGGACGACGTCGAACGGGTGGTGGCCGCCTGCGTCGGCCGGCCCGCGCTGTTCGCCATCTCGGTGACCGGGCGGGTCCGGCTCAGCCCGACCGACCCGCTGGACGAGGAGGTCGAAGCCGCGTTCAACGACCACCAGCGGCGTACCGTCGATGGCCGGCGGCTGCTCGGCCCGGATGCCGCCGCCGCCACCGTCGCCGCGTTCGCCCGGCACGGCGTCGACGTGCGGGAACGACCCAGCCCGTGGCGGCTCGGCCCGGAGCAGGCCGACCTGGCCGCCGAGTGGTTGCGAGGTTGGCTCGGGGCCGCCTGCGAGCAGCGCCCCGACCTGGCCGGACCCGCCCAGGCGTACGCCCGTCGTCGGCTGGCGGACGCGGCCGCCGGCCGACTCACCGTGGTTGTCGACCACACCGACCTCCTCGCCGGTGGATGAACCGTTCACGCCCTGGGTACGTGGACTAGGGCAAGTGGACGATCTTCAAAGGGGAGGGCCGGCGCGGATGTTCTGGGCCTGGGCACGAGTGGTCGGCGGGGTGGGTCTGCTCGCCGTCCTGCTGTGGCAGGTGGGCAGTGGCCCGTTCCTCGCCGGAGTACGACTGATCGACGCGCCGGCGTTGGCAGCGGCGCTGGTCATCGGGGTGCTCACCACGGTCTGCGCGGCGTGGCGGTGGAGCCTGGTCGCCGGCGGCCTCGGCGTCCGCCTGCCACTGGCGACGGCGGTGGCGCACTGCTACCGGGCGGTGTTCCTCAACGCCACCCTGCCCGGCGGGGTGCTCGGCGACGTGCACCGGGCGGTGCGCCACGGCCGCGACGCTGGTGACGTCAGCCGGGGCATCCGCGCGGTGGTCTGGGAGCGTACCGCTGGGCAGGTGGTCCTGGTCGGCGTCGCGCTGGTGGTGCTCGCGGCCTTCCCGTCCCCGGTGCGGCCGTACCTGCCGGTCGCCGCCGCGCTCGTCGTCGCCGGCGGGCTGGCCGTCGTGCTGGCGGCCCGGGTCCTGCCCAACGGCGGCGGGTCCCGCTGGGCCACGGCGCTGCGTACCGCCGTCGCGGACGTGCGGTCAGGGCTGCTGGCGCGGCGCACCTGGTTCGGTGTGCTGGTCGCCTCGGCGGTGATGGTCGCCGGTCACCTGGCCACCTTCCTGGTGGCGGCGCGCACCGCCGGATCCGATGCCCCGCTGTCCCGACTGTTGCCGCTGACGCTGCTCGCCCTGCTCGCCATGGGCCTACCGTTGAACGTGGCCGGCTTCGGGCCACGGGAGGGGGTGGCGGCGTGGGTGTTCGGCGCGGCCGGTCTCAGCGCGGCCGAGGGTGTCGCCACCGCCACCGTCTACGGCGCACTGGTGCTGGTGGCCAGCCTGCCCGGTGCCGCCGTGCTGCTGGCCCGTCGGCGTCGAACTCCGGTCGCCGCCCGGGAAGCCACCTCCGGCGGCGGCTGTTGAAGTCGGTGGTGAGACGGTACGCGTCGCCGGATGACGGTGACGCCGGACGAAGGAGTCCCATGCCCGAAGCATTGCCGGTTGCCACGATCCGCACGCAGGTCACGGTGCCGCTGGCGTTTCCCGACGGCTACACCACGACGGCCCGGGTGTTCACCTTCAAGGGCCTGGTGGACGGTAGGGAGCACCTGGCCCTCGGCCTCGGCGACTGGGCGGGTGCCCTGGACCGGCTCGCCGTCGGGGGAGAGGCCCCGCTGGTGCGTCCGCACAGCGAGTGCCTGACCGGCGACGTGTTCGGCAGCGAACGCTGCGACTGCGGCCCGCAACTGCGCGAGGCGGTGCAGCGGATCGCCGAGACCGGTGGGTTCCTGCTCTACCTGCGCCAGGAGGGCCGTGGCATCGGCCTGTACGCCAAACTGGACGCGTACGCGTTGCAGGACGCCGGGTTGGACACCTACCAGGCCAACGTCGCGTTGGGCCGGGGCGAGGACGAGCGGGACTACACGGCCGCCGCGCAGATGCTGGCCACGTTGGGCGTGCCGCGGGTCCGACTGCTCAGCAGCAACCCGGACAAGGAAGACCAGTTGACCCGGCTGGGCGTGGACGTGGTCGAACGGATCCTCACCAGCGTCTTCCTGTCGCCGGCCAACGCCGACTACCTGGCGGCGAAGGCGGCCAAGGCGGCGGAGATCGAGGCGGCGGACGCGCTCGCGGGTCGCGCTCCTGAGCAGCCCCGATGAGTTGCCGGCCGGAGCCGACGCGACCGTACGTGCTGCTGAGTTGCGCCGCCTCCATCGACGGGTACATCGACGACGCCACCGAGCAGCGGTTACTGCTGTCCAACGACGAGGACCTGGACCGCGTCGACGCGGTCCGGGCCAGCTGCGACGCCATCCTGGTCGGTGCCGGCACCGTCCGGCGCGACGACCCGCGGCTGCTGGTGCGCTCCCCGAGCCGTCGGGCCGAGCGGGTCGCGGCCGGTCGACAGGCCTCGCCCACCAAGGTCACCCTGACCGCCCAGGGTGACCTCGACCCGACCGCGCGCTTCTTCACCGCCGGTGATCCGGTGCGGCTCGTCTACTGCGCCACCGGCGCGCTGGAGAAGACCCGGGAACGGGTCGGTCGGCTGGCCACCGTGATCGACGCGGGTGAGCCCGTCGACCCGGGGTGGCTTCTGACCGACCTGGCCGCGCGGGGTGTGCGGCGGTTGATGGTGGAGGGCGGCGGGACGGTGCACGCCCAGTTCCTCGCCGCCGGTCTCGCCGACGAACTGCACCTGGTGGTTGCCCCGTTCTTCGTCGGCGACGGCCGGGCGCCCCGGTTCGTCGGCGAGGGTCGCTTCCCCTGGCATCCGGGTCGCCGCGCCCGTTTGGCCGAGGCCCGGCAGATCGGCGACGTGGTCCTGCTCCGCTACGCCCTCTCCGAGCGCTGCCCGGCCGACTGATCGGGGCCTGCGCGCCGGGCTCTGTCCCGAGCCGTCGAGTGGATATTCTGTCGACGGCGGTGCCGATGCCCGGCCAGAATCCCCTGATGTCCGTTTCGCCGCTGGCCCTGCTGCGCTGGCAGTTCGACCTGACCTGGTCGCTGTTCGAGTACCACCTTGAGCGACTCGACGCCGCTGACGCCCTCTGGGAGCCGGCCGCCCACTGCTGGTCGGTGCGGCAGGGCGTCGACGGCACCTGGGTTCCGGACTGGGCCGACACCGAACCCGACCCGGTCCCGGTGCCGACGATCGGTTGGCTCACCTGGCACGTCGGCTGGTGGTGGACCGTGGCGATGCACCATCTGCGGGGGGTGCCCGCGCCCGACCGTACGGCCGTCGCCTGGCCCGGCCCGGGCGAGCCGAGTGTGGCCTGGCTGCGTGGCCTGCGCACCGAGTGGCTGGGTCTGCTCGACCAGCTCGGCGAGCGTGACCTCGACCGCACCGCGACGTTCCCCTGGCCGGACGGGACCGACCACACCGTCACGCACACGATCGGTTGGGTCAACGCCGAGCTGATGAAGAACGTCGCGGAGATCGGCCAGCTCCGGCTGATGCGTGCCGCACAGCCGGTCTCTGACCATCAGGTGTCTCGACAGTGATTCTCGGATGTTGGTCGCTAGGGTGGCGGGCGTGCCCGGACTGATGACGATCACTGAACACAACGTGGAAGCCGCGTGCCGGCTACAGGTGCGACCCGTCGCCAATTGTCCTGACGGCTGCGAGTGTGACTGACCGAGTGATCAGCACCGCTGCGGGGGCTGCGTACGATGCGGGGTCGAGTTCCCCTCGTCGTGGCGGAGGTATCGGGCAATGGCAGGCCAGCACGAGGGTTTCGCACTCGGCGTCGACCTCGGTACGTCCAACACGGTCGCGGTGCTGCGCTGGCCGGACGGGCGGACGCGTCCGCTGCTGATGGACGGTCAACCGCTCAGTCCGTCCGCCGTCTACGCCGACCAGGACGGCACCCTGCACAGCGGCTGGGACGCCCGCCGGTTGGCGCAGACCGACCCGGGCCGGTTTGAGGCGAACCCGAAGCGTCGGGTGGACGAGCCGACCGTGCGGCTCGGCGACAACGCGTACCCGCCGGCCGAGCTGCTCGCCGCGGTGCTGGCGGCGGTCGGGCGGGCCGCGGTGGGCGCGGTGGGCTTCCTGCCCCCGGCCGTGGTCACCTGCCCGGCCGCCTGGGACGCGACGCGGCGGCAGGTCCTCGCCGACGCGCTGCTGCGGGCGGGCTGGCCGCAGGCGGCCGAGCACACCCTCGCCGGGCCGACCCCGCCGGGCACCCGGTTGCTGCGGGAGCCGGTGGCCGCCGCCCGCTACTACACGCAGGTGCTGCACCGTCCGGTGCCGGTGGGCGGGGCCATCGCGGTGTTCGACTTCGGTGGTGGGACGCTCGACGTCGCGGTGCTGCGCAACGAGGGCGCGGACCCCTGGGGCGACTCCGGCTTCAGCGTGGTCGCCGACGGTGGCCTGCCCGACCTGGGCGGCCTGGACCTCGACGCCGCGCTGGTACGGCGGGTCGGTGAGCTGGTCGGTGAACGGCACGCCGCGCAGTGGGCCCGGCTCACCCGACCGGCGGATCCGGCGCAGCGCCGCGACCAGATCCGGCTCTGGGACGAGGTACGAGGCGCGAAGGAGACCCTGTCCCGGTCCGTTGTCGCGCCGGTCGCGGTGCCGGGAGTGGCCGAGCCGATCCAGCTGACCCGGGCGGACGTCGAACGGGTGGCCACGCCGCTGCTGCGGCGGGCGGTGCAGCGGGCCCGGGAGGTCATCGCCGCCGCAGGTCTGCGCCCCGACCAGCTCGCCGGGCTGTTCCTCGTGGGCGGGTCGTCGCGGATCCCGCTGGTGGCCCGGATGCTGCACGCCGAGCTGGGGATCGCGCCGACGGTGCTGGACCAGCCCGAGTTGCCGGTGGCCGAGGGTGCGCTGACCGACCTGCCCCTGCGCAAGCCACTACCCGCCCCGGCGTACGCGGGACCACCAGTGGCCCCACCCGCGCCAGCTCCGGTGAGCCCGCCCGCCCCGGTCGCAGCACCCGCCGCGCCGGTCGTACCGTCGCAGCCCTGGCCGGGATCCACCCCGCCGGTGGGCCCGCCCCCCGGGCCGGGCCTGGCCGGCGCGACCCCGACCCCGAACGGCGGCGGGACCCGCTGGCGGCGGGCACGCTGGGTGGTGCTCGGCGCGGTGCTGGCGGTGGCCGGGGTGGCCACCGCGGCGACGCTCTACCTGACCCGGGACCGCTACCCGGACCTGGAGTTCGCCTCGCTGCGCGAACTTTCCCGGCTCTCGGCCGGCGCCGACCGTCCGACCGGCATGTGGACGGCGGTGCTCGACGATCGGGCCTACCTCGCGTTCCCGCTGCCGGACGACCGGTTGGAGGTGGTGGCCGTCGACGCGGGCAACGGTCGCGAGGTGTGGCGCGAACAGACCGACGTGCGCGCCGGCGACTGGGAGGCGGTCATCGCCGTCCCCGGCGCGGTCGTGGTCCTCGCCGACGCGCCCGGCGACAGCACCCCCCGACCGATGGCCGTCCTCGACGCTCGGACCGGCGAGCAGCGCTGGCAGCGCGTTCTCCGTGGCGACGACGACGTCTACGTCGCCGACGACACGGCGGTGCTGGTCGACCGGGCCGCTGACGAACTGGTCGGCCTGCGCCTGACCGACGGCGCGACGAAGTGGACCCGAGCCAACCCCCGCGACCGGTACGCCGGTGGCCGTACCGTGGTCCGGCCGGTGGGCACCGACGCGGCGGCGGGCGGACCGGCCTTCCTGGACGGCACGCCCCGCGACCCGTGGACGGGCAAGGGGCGGCGACTCGTGCAGGTGGGCGCGGACCGGTCGGTGCGGCTGCTCGACATGGCATCCGGCGCGGTGCTGCGCCAGTGGGGCAGCGTCGCCGACCTCGACGACCTGGTGGTGGCCCACGAGGACCGCCTGTACGTGGCTGCCAACGAGGGCGGCTACCAGCTGCTCGCGTACGACCTGGGTTCCGACGCCGGACCGGTGGTGCTGCACCGGTCCGGGAACGACGAGTACCGCCCGACGGAGCTGGTCGCCTGCGGTCCGCGACGGGCCTGCCTGGTGCAGGTGCCCAACAGTGACGCCACGCGCACCGAGGTGGTGGCGGCCACCGAGGGTGAGCGTGCGATCCAGTGGTCGGCGCCGGGCGTGACCGGCCTGGTCCCGCTGGGTGAGCAGCTGCTCGCCCAGCGGGAGTCCCCGGAGCCGAGCGTCACCATCTTCGACGCCGCCGGCAAGCCGGTGCTGCGGGACCGGGGCGGGGTGGCGGTCCGCCTCGACGAGGGCAACCTGCTGGTCTTCGCCAAGGCGCCCAGCGTGGTGGTGGCCAACCGGGTGCTGGCCGGCGTGTGGGCCGAGTCCGGGAAGGTCGACGAGTTGGGCGAGCTGAAGGATGTCCGCAGCTCGTCCTGCTCGTGGAACGCCCACCTGATTGCCTGCGGCGCGGAGAAGGACTTCGTGCTGTACCGCTTCACCGACGACTGACGTCAGCGCCTGACCGGCCGGCTCGTACGATGCTCCGGTGAATCTTCGAGGTACGGTCCGCGCCGATCGTCCGTTGGTGGTGCTCGCCGTCGGGGAGGAGGCCCGCTACCTGCCGCCCGAGCTGCCGGTCCTGCTCACCGGCATGGGCAAGGTGAACGCCGCCAGCGCGGTGGCCGCGGTGCTGGCCGCCGGACCGCGCCCGGCCCTGCTGCTCAACCTGGGTACGGCCGGGGCGTTGCGTCCCGGGTTGGCCGGCATCCACGAGATCGCCACCGTCCTCCAGCACGACCTGGACACCGAGCTGCTGCGCACGCTCACCGGCGAGACGTACGGGGCGCCGCTGTCGCTGGGCGCCGAGGGCGCGGTGCTGGCCACCGGTGACACCTTCGTGGCCGACGACGGGCAGCGGGACCGGTTGGCGCAGCGCGCCGACCTGGTCGACATGGAGGGGTACGCGGTGGCCTGGGCCGCCGCGCAGGCCGGTGTGCCGTGTCGGCTGGTCAAGCAGGTCAGCGACGAGGCGGGGGAGGGCGCGGCCCGGACCTGGCAGGAGTCGGTGGACGCGTGCGCCCGCGACCTCGCCGAGTGGGCCGCGCGACACGTCGGCTGAGCGTGCCGGGTCAGTGGTCGGGTTGCCGCACCCGCAGGCCCGGCGTGGTCTCCCGGGCGGCTCCGGGCAGCAGGATGTGCACCGTCAGCCCGAGCGCCACGCTCGTGGTGACCAGCAGCGGTGGCCAGCGGCCGGCCCACGGCAGCGTCAGCAGCGGCAGGGTGAGACAGAGCATTCGCCGCCACGGCACGAGCATGGACACCAGCAGGGTGAACAGGACGCGGCCGATCACGAACAGGGCCGGGCCGCCCATGATCAGTAGCAGCCATCCCACCGGCGTCGTCCCGGTCGGCCGGGCGACGACCAGGTCGAACGAGGCCGCCGTGCCGACCACCCCGGCCAGCATCACCAGATGGGTGTACGGCGCCACCCGCGCCGAGCGGCCCGCCCTCGCCCCGGCCTCCAGCAGTTCGCCGGCGCGAAAGACGTAGATCTGCCAGAGCAGCAGCATGACCGCGAACGCGCAGAACAGCGCAGCGACCCGGAGACCGGCGAACTCCCCGCGACTCACCTGAAGGGTGGGCACCAGGATGATGTCGCCGAGGGCCAGGATGACGAACTGCTGGTACCGCTCGCCCAGATGAGCGGTGGTCCGCTCGTACTGGTCGAAGGGCACCCGGCCCAGCCAGGGCGTGGGGTAGCGGGCCGCCGCGGAGACCAGGTCGATCGCGATGGCGATGCTCCAGAGGGTCCAGTTCACCGTGTCGAACAGCGCGCCGGCGATCCAGAAGACGCCGGACACCAGGAACCAGAACAGGAACCGGGCGGCGCGGATCTCGGCCAGCCGGTGCCGCTGTTGGTGCAGGCTGGTGATCAGGATGATGCCGCGGATCACGTGCGTGCCGACGTACGCGACGGCGAAGACCAGTGCGTGCCCGCTGGCGATCTTGGGCAGCGACGCGCCCATCCCCACCGACCCGACCATGGCGACCATCAGGATGGCCTGGATGGGACGCTGCTGCGGGTCGTAGAACTCGGTGGTGGTGGCGGTGACCGACCAGGTCCACCAGATCGCGGTCAGCATCAGCAGGACCATCGTGGCGGCCGACCAGGTGTGGCGTTCGGCGAGCAGGGTCGAGGTCAGCGCGAGCGAGGCCACGAAGACCACGTCGAAGAGCAGCTCCAGCAGCGTGGCCCGGGTCGACCCGTCCAGCCGGCGTACCAGCGTCGCATTCCCTTCGGTGGTCATGCCTGGCCTCCTGCCGCGTCTCCCGGGGATTATCGGTGCCCTGACACGGGCCGTCCCCCGGATCGGTGATTCTCGCTGGTCGGGGAAGAGGGCGGGCGGAGCTTGCCACGGTGCCGAGCGCCGCGCGATGCTGCACTGCATCCATTAATCTCGATCTCTTCGGAGGTTCGGATGCGTCGCTCCCCGCTGGCCGCCCTCGCTCTGACCATCCTGCTGCTCGTCGCACCCGGCGCGGCGCAGGCCGCCGTTCCCGACCGGGCCGCCGCGCCCACCGCCGACCCGGTGGCCCTGCTGAGCGGGGTACGCACCGCGGGCACCGCCTGGGGCCTCGACCCCGGCACCGGCCGGATGACAGTCACCGTCGACGACACCGTGACCCCCCGCGACCTGCGCGCACTGCGGGCGGTGGCTGACCGGGCCGGCGCGCTGCTGCGCCGTGAACCCGGAACACTGCGTCCGCTGATCGCCGGCGGGCAGGGCATCTACGGCGGCGGCGCGCGCTGCTCGCTCGGCGCGAACGCGCGCAGCGGCAGCACCTACTACGTGATCACCGCCGGGCACTGCACCGCGGCCGCCGCCACGTGGTACACCGACAGCGCCCAGAGCACCGTGCTCGGCACCCGCACCGCCACCAGTTACCCCACCAACGACTACGGGCTGATCCGCTACACCGCTCGGATCGCCCACCCGAGCGCCGTCTACACCTACCCCGGCCTGCTGACCATCAACGGCCCCGGCACCGCGTACATCGGTCAGGCGGTGTGCCGCAGCGGCAGCACCACCGGGGTGCGCTGCGGCACGGTCACCGGTCTCAACCAGACCGTCAACTACGCCACCGGCGTGATCTACGGGCTGATCCGCACCAACATCTGCGCCGAGCCGGGGGACAGCGGCGGACCGCTCTACGTGGCCGCCACCGGCACCATCCTCGGCATCCTCTCCGGCGGCAGCGGCAACTGCACGGCCGGCGGCACCACCTACTACCAGCCGATCGCGGAGGTGCTGGCGGCATACGGGCTGACGCTGCCCTGACCGCGGGACACCGCTTGCCCGTCCCGCGCGCGACACCTAGGCTCGGCGACGCCCAGAACCCCCGCCGCGAGGACGTGTGCCCGATGCCGACCGACCCCCGACCTGACCAGGCGAGTGTGCCGGCCGGCTACCCTTCGGTGGAGGTGGCCGCGGTGGGGGAGACGATGGTGGTGCTCTGCCCCGCGCCGGGTGAGCCGCTGGAGCACGCCGAGCGGGTCGCCGTCTCGGTCGGCGGCGCCGAGTCCAACGTGGCCGGTTACCTGGCCCGCCTGGGACACGTGACGACCTGGGTGAGCCGGGTCGGCGACGACCCCTTCGGTCGGGCTGTCGTGCGGCACGTCGCCGCCGCCGGCGTCCGCGTCGACCAGGTCTGCGTGGACCCGGCCGCCCCCACCGGCCTGTACGTCAAGGACCCGGGCCCGCAGGGGACCGCCGTGCACTACTACCGGGCCGGGTCGGCGGCCACCCGGATGGACCCGGCCACGCTGGCCGCCCCGGCGCTGGCCGGTGCCCGGGTGCTGCACCTGTCCGGGATCACCCCGGCGCTGTCCGCGTCCTGCCGGGCGCTCGTCGAGCACGCGGTGACCGACCGGCCGCTGCCGGCGGCACGGGTCAGCTTCGACGTCAACCACCGGGCCCGGCTGTGGTCCGCCGAGCAGGCCGCGCCGGTGCTGCGTGACCTCGCCAACCGCTGCGACCTCGTCTTCGTCGGGCAGGACGAGGCGGAGACTCTCTGGGGCGTCACCGACCCGACGGCCGTGCGTGAGCTGCTGCCCGCACCGGAGACGGTGGTGGTCAAGGACGGCGCGGTGGGCGCCACCGCGCTGGTCCGCGACGCCGACCCGGTCTTCGTGCCCGCTCCCCGGGTGACGGTGGTGGAGCCGGTCGGTGCCGGCGACGCCTTCGCCGCCGGCTACCTGGCCGGGCTGCTGCGCGGCCTCGACCCCGTGCGGCGGTTGCGCCTCGGCCACCTGATGGCGGCGCAGGCGTTGACCAGCAGCGCCGACAACGCCCCCGTCCCGCCGTGGGCCTGGTTCGAGAAGCTGATCGACGCCCCGGCCGACGCCTGGGCGCCGCTCGACCTGACCGACCTGGGGGCGACGACCTGAGCCGGGCCGCCGGGTGGCGTCCCGGCCAGCAGCAACACTGTCACCGCGACCTCGGATGGAGTGCACCATGACCACACCGGACTTCGACCACATCTTCGGCGGCGCACGGGTGATGGCGATCCTGCGCGGCCTTCCGGTCGCCGAGACCGTTCGGCTCGCCGAGCGGGCCTGGGACCTCGGCATCGACGTGGTGGAGGTTCCGGTGGCCACCGCCGACGCGGTGCCGGCGCTGCGGGCCGCCGTCGCGGCGGGGGCCGAACGCGACCGGATCGTCGGTGCCGGCACCGTGCTCGACGTCGACCAGGTCGCCGCGGCGGCCGACGCGGGCGCCCGGTTCACCGTCGCGCCCGGCCTGGACCTCACGGTCGCCGACGCCGCCGCCGCGCGTGGCCTGCCGCACCTGCCCGGTGTGGCCACCCCCACCGAGGCCCAGCAGGCACTGCGGCACGGGCTCACCTGGCTCAAGGCGTTCCCCGCGATCTCCCTCGGGCCGGCCTGGTTCAAGGCCATGGCCGGTCCGTTGCCGCAGTTGCGTTTCGTCGCCACCGGTGGCCTCGACGCGGGCAACGCCGGCCCGTTCCTGCAGGCGGGCGTCCGCGTGGTCGCCGTCGGCTCCGCCCTCTCCGACACCACCCAACTGGACGCCCTAGCCAAACTGACCCGCACCACCCCCTAACAGTGAGGATGTACGAGAGAGTCCTCCCGGTCCGGTCTGACCCGCCCTCTAACTGACTTCGGGTCTTGAACGGGATCTGTCGGCCGTGGCCGGGAGGACTGCTCGTGCACTCACCTGACGTGG
>NZ_JARVKT010000019.1:0-121072 GCF_029809455.1 Micromonospora sp. DH14
GGGTTAGGGGAGGGGCAGGGGTTAGGGGAGGGGGAGGAGGAGGCAGGTGCTGGTGGCGTGGGCTGTCAGGCGGCCGGCGGCGTCGGTGACGCGGGCCTCGGCCAGGGCCGTGCGGCGGCCGCGTTGCAGCACCGTGCCCTCGCAGCGCAGGGTGCCGCTGTCGACGGTGACCGGACGGAGGAACTTTACGTTGAGGTCCAGCGACGTGTAGCCGACACCGGCCGGCAGGGTGGTGTGCACGGCACACCCCGCGGCGGTGTCCAGCAGGGTGGAGAGCACGCCACCGTGGACGCTGCCGAGCGGGTTGTAGTGGAACTCCTGCGGGGTCAGTTCGACCACGACCCGACCCTCGTCGGCTTCCATCCGGCTCATGTCGAGAAGGTGCATCACCGGCGGCGCGGCCAGTTCGCCGGCGATCATCGCCCGGAGCATGTCCAGGCCGCTGCGTCGACCGACCTGGGCGGCGTTGACCGACGGGTCCGCCCAGGTGAAGGTACGGCTGCGCGCTGGTTCCTGCGTCTGCGTCATGGACGCAGCCTCGCAGTCGGTTGCTGAGTCTGTCAACGAGACTTAGCCTGGTCAGATGCGACCCGCGGCTCTGGACTGGTCAGTGGAGAACTGCACCATCGCCCGCGCGATGGAGATTCTCGGTGAGCGGTGGACGTTGGTGGTCCTGCGCGAGGTGTTCACCGGCGTACGCCGCTTCGACGACATGCGGGTGCGTACCGGCATTCCGCGCCAGGTGCTGACCAACCGGCTCGCCAGCCTGGTGGAGCAGGGCGTGCTCAGTCGCGAGCCGTACCGGGAGCCCGGCAGTCGCCTGCGCCACGAGTACCGGCTGACGGAGAAGGGTCTGGATCTGTGGCCGGTGCTGGTCGCCGTCCTCGGCTGGGGTGACCGGTACCTCGCCGACGCGGACGGCCCGCCGCTGAGCGTCACCCACCGCGATTGCGGCGCCGAGGTACGCGCCGAGTTGCGCTGCGTCGACGGGCACGATGTCGATCGGCCCCGCGACGTGGTGCCCCGCCCGGGTCCCGGCGCCCGTCGCCGTACCCCCTGACCGACGGCGCCCGTCGCGCCGCGCCCCCCACGCGGCCCGCTCCTCACGCGGCCCGCTCCTCACGCGGCGCGCTCACCGGGCCGCGCTCATCACCCGGCGCTCGCCGTCGTGCCGTCCCGGCGGGCGGTGCGCGCCGCGCCCGGTGCGCGGCAACGCATCGATGGTTGTTCACTTCCTGATGGGCCGGATGTCGGTCGGGTGTGACGGCGCCTGTTCACCAGCGTGTCGAGGGTGTTGCGGCCGTGTGGCCGATCAAGGACGGTGAATTCGGGCGAATTCAAGCCTTGTTAATGATCTTAAGTATGTGAATACTTCAGTCTCAGCCGGCCGGTTTCCCCAGATCGGCCGGGTTGCCCTCGGGTCAGCCGCCCCCGGCGAGACCCGCTCCCCCGCCCAGGAGGTTGTTACATGCGACCCACGAGGTCCTCATTCCGTGTTGCGGCTACCGTCGCCGTTTCCGGAACCCTGGTCGTCGGCTCGCTGATCGGTGCGCCGGCTCAGGCCGCTCCCGCCGCGTCGCCCGATGCCGCCGCCGCGATCGCCGCGGAACTCGGCGACCGCTCCGCCGGCTCGTACATCGACGCCAGCGGCAAGTCCGTCGTCACGGTGACCGACGCGGCCGCCGCCAGCAAGGCCAGCAAGGCCGGCGCCGTCGTCCGCTACGTCACCCGCGGCGCGGCCGAGCTCAACCGGGCCACCGCCGACCTGGAGCGCTCCGCCAAGATTCCGGGCACCGCCTGGTGGAGCGACCCGGTCACCAACCAGGTCGTCGTCTCCGTCGACAGCACCGTCACCGGGGCCAAGCTGGAGCGGGTCAAGGCCGCCGCCACGCGGGCCAACGGCGCGGTCCGGGTCGAGGCCGAGGCGGGCGTGCTGAGCACCCGCATCTCCGGTGGTCAGGCCATCTACGCCGGTGGCGGCGGGCGCTGCTCGCTCGGCTTCAACGTGCGCAGCGGCAGCACCTACTCGTTCCTGACGGCCGGGCACTGCACCAACATCTCGTCGAGCTGGTACTCGAACTCCGCCCAGACCGCGCTGCTGGGCACCCGTACCGGCACCAGCTTCCCGGGCAACGACTACGGCATCGTGCGGCACAACAACTCGGCCAACGCCGCCGGTAACGTCTCCCTCTACAACGGCAGCTTCCGGGACATCACCGGCGCCGGCAACGCGTCCGTCGGCCAGGCGGTGCAGCGCTCCGGCAGCACCACCGGCCTGCGCAGCGGCTCGGTCACCGCGACCAACGCCACTGTGAACTACGCCGAGGGCTCGGTCTCCGGCCTGATCCGGACCAACGTCTGCGCCGAGCCGGGCGACAGCGGCGGCTCGCTCTTCGCCAACACCACCGCGCTGGGCCTGACCTCCGGTGGTAGCGGCAACTGCCGCACCGGTGGCACGACCTTCTTCCAGCCGGTCACCGAGGCGCTCAGCCGCTACGGCGTCAGCGTCTTCTGACCCACGCACCGCTCGCGGGCCGCCGGAACACTCCGGCGGCCCGCGTCGCGTTCACGGCCCACCGGACCCCGCCGACACCGGCGAACGCGTCGGCGGTCAGCCGGGACCGGACGGTCTCGGCCGCCGACGGGAGAGCAGCACGGCGGCCAGCGGTGCGCCCGCCTCGGCGGCCGCCGCCAGCCGCTCGGTCAGCCCGATCCACGCCCCGTCGGTGACGAACTCGACGGCGAACCAGCCGACCAGGCCGAGCAGGACCGCCGCCGCGGCGAGCGCCACCCGGCGTACGGGAGCCGGCCCGCCCTGCGGCGGATGGCGGTGCTCCCGGGCGAGGGGCGGCGCGGCGCGACGGGGCACCGCCAGGGCCGGCCAGACGGCCAACGCGCCGAACGCCACCCCGGCGGCCACGACGTGCGTCGTCGAACTGCCCGTCGCGTTCTGCGGGAACACGGCCACCAGCACCGTCGCCAGCCCGCCCACCCCGAGCAGCCCGCGGCCCGCCGGTGCGGCGCTGACCAGGCCGAGCGCGGTCGTCAGGTGACAGAGGCCCAGGCCGGCCAGCCCGATCGTCATGATCCAGCGTTGGTCCGCGCCGGTGGCAGCGAGCGCGCTGATGGTCTGCCGCACCGGGTCGAACCCGTCGGCCTGGGCGGCCTGGGCCGCCGTCCAGCCGCCGATGAGGAACAGCGGTGCGCCAGCGGCCGACAGCAGAGCCCAACGGGGAACGGCGGACATCGGGCGATCGTAGCGGTGCGACCGGCGCGGTTCCCGGGCCGCGCGGTCCGGGCGGACGGACGACGCCGAGGGCTCAGGTCCGGCGGCGACTCACGGCAGCCGGTCGGGTCGCCCGGGCGCCGGCCCGCCCGGGGGTCCGAGCGGATCCGGGGGTACGACGCCGATGGTCGGCAGGTCCGGGCCCACCCGTACGGTGCCACCGGCCGACCAGGCGAGGTGCGCCCGCCGGGCGGAGAGGACCGCCAGCAGCGGCCAGAGGGAGACCGCCACCGCCGTCACCCGCTCGGCCAACCCGGTGCGGGACCCACTGGTCACCTCGAACGCGCACCAGCCGAAGAGCGCGAGCAGCACGAGCGTGGCGCTCAACCCGACCGACCGACGGAACGCCCAGGGTGGCTCCGGCCGGTCGGGGTGTTCGCTGTCGTGGCCGCGCGGCAGCCGCAGTGCCGAACCAGCCGGCCAGAGCACCAGGGCGAGGACGGCCACCGTCGCCGTGACGCCGTGGCTGACCGAGCCACCGACCGGCGGCCGGGGGAAGGCGACGAGCGCGATGGTGGCCACCCCGCCGATCGCGAGCACGAAGCGGCTGGGCAGCCCGGCCGCGTGCAGCACGGCGGCGACCGACAGGTAGCAGCAACCGAGCAGCACCAGGGCCACCACCATGATCCAGGCGTCGGTGGCGTTCTGCCCCGCCAGCTCGCTGATGGTGTCCCGGACCGGGTCGTACCCGACGGGCTGTCGGGACTCCGCCACCGTCCAACCGGCCACCAGCAACACGGGCGCCGCCGCCGCCGTGGCGACGGCCCAGTTCGGTACGGGCCGCATTTCGCCACGTTAACCGCCGCGGCTGCCGGGGGAGTCGGGTTCGCCGGTCCACCCCACCAGCGAATCGTGCCGGCCTGCCGGGTGCCCGGAGGCGGGGCGGCCACCCCTGACAGAATGCGGGTGAGGACTGTTCCACGATGAGGAGTTGCCAGCCGTGATCCGTACCCACAATGCCGGAAGCCTGCGCGCCGCGGACGCCGGCTCGACGGTGACGCTCGCCGGCTGGGTGGCCCGCCGCCGCGACCACGGCGGGGTCATCTTCGTCGACCTGCGCGACGGTTCCGGTGTTGTCCAGGTGGTGTTCCGCGAGGAGGACGCGCACGCGCTGCGCAACGAGTTCTGCGTGAAGGTCGTCGGCGAGGTGACCCGCCGTCCGGCCGGCAACGAGAACCCGGAGCTGCCCACCGGTGAGGTCGAGGTGACCGCCGCCGAGCTGGAGGTGCTCTCCGAGGCGGCGCCGCTGCCGCTGCCGGTGGACGACCAGATCGAGGCCGGCGACGACATCCGACTCCGGTACCGCTACCTGGACCTGCGGCGCAGCGGCCCGGCGAACGCGCTGCGGCTGCGCTCGCGCGCCAGCCAGCTCGCCCGGGGCGTGCTGCACGAGCGGGACTTCCTGGAGATCGAGACCCCGACGCTGACCCGTTCGACGCCGGAGGGCGCCCGCGACTTCCTGGTGCCGGTGCGCCTGCAGCCCGGCAGCTGGTACGCGTTGCCGCAGTCGCCGCAGCTGTTCAAGCAGCTGCTGATGGTCGGCGGCATGGAGCGGTACTACCAGATCGCCCGCTGCTACCGCGACGAGGACTTCCGCGCCGACCGGCAGCCGGAGTTCACCCAGCTCGACATCGAGATGTCGTTCGTCACCGAGGATGACGTGATCGACCTCGGCGAGGCGATCGTCTCGGCGCTGTGGAAGGACCTGGCCGGGCACGAGATCAGCCGGCCGATCCCGCGGATCACCTGGCACGACGCGATGGCCCGGTACGGCTCGGACAAGCCGGACCTGCGCTACGGCGTCGAGCTGACCGAGTTGACCGAGTACCTGCGCGGCACCGAGTTCCGGGTGTTCGCCGGGGCGATCGACGCGGGCGGCTACGTCGGCGCGGTGGTCATGCCGGGCGGCGCGGCGCAGAGCCGCAAGGAGCTGGACGGCTGGCAGGACTGGGCGAAGGCGCGGGGCGCGCGCGGCCTGGCGTACGTGGTGCTGGACGCCGAGACCGGCGAGGCGCGCGGCCCGGTGGCGAAGAACCTCTCCGCCGAGCACCTGGGCGGGCTCGCCGACGCGGTCGGCGCCAAGCCGGGCGACGCGGTCTTCTTCGCGGCGAGCGCCACCACCCGGGAGGCGCAGGAGCTGCTCGGGGCGGCCCGGGTCGAGATCGCCAAGCGTTCCGGCCTGATCGACGAGAGCGCCTGGGCGTTCTGCTGGGTGGTCGACGCGCCGATGTTCGAGCGCACTGACGAGGGTGGCTGGACGGCCGTGCACCACCCGTTCACCTCGCCGAACGCGGAGTGGGTGGACCGGTTCGAGGAGGCTCCGGACCGGGCCCTGGCGTACGCGTACGACATCGTCTGCAACGGCAACGAGATCGGCGGCGGGTCGATCCGTATCCACCGGGGTGACGTGCAGAAGCGGGTCTTCGACCTGCTCGGCATCACCGCCGAGGAGGCGCAGGACAAGTTCGGCTTCCTGCTGGAGGCGTTCAAGTACGGCGCCCCGCCGCACGGCGGTATCGCCTTCGGCTGGGACCGGGTCTGCATGCTGCTCGCCGGTGCGGACTCGATCCGTGAGGTCATCGCGTTCCCGAAGACCCGGGGTGGCTTCGACCCGCTGACCAGTGCTCCCACCCCGATCACCGCCCAGCAGCGCACCGAGGCCGGCATCGACGCCAAGCCCAAGCCGGCCGCGGCGGCCCACGCCGGCACGGCAGGCCCGGCAGCCCCGGTGGCCGACCCGGTCTGACCCCCATTCGCGCCGTCGATCATGGGGTTGACGGGCCCGCGCCACGGCGTGTCGCTCGTTAACCTCATGATCGACGTCGGCGGCGGCAGGGGAGTGGGCTGGGATGCGGGTGCTTGTTGTCGGGGGTAGTGGGTTACTCGGGCGGTCGGTTTGTCGGCGGGGCCTCGGGCTTGGTTGGTCGGTTGTTGGGACGTTTTACTCGGGTGAGATCGACGTGCCGGGTGTCGAGGCGCGTCGACTGGACGTGACCGACCGGGCCGCCGTGCATGCGCTGGTCGCCCAGGTGCGGCCGGACGCCGTGGTCGGGACCCCCTATCGGTACGAGGACTGGGGGGTCACCGCCGACGGGGCCGCGCACGTGGCGCTCGCCGCCGCCGAGGCGGGTGCCCGGCTGGTGCACCTGTCCAGTGATGCGCTGCACGCCGGCCGACCCGTGCCGTACCTCGACGACGAACCACCCACGCCGGTGCACGCGTACGGGGCCGCGAAGGCCGCCGCCGAGACCGCCGTGCGGGCGATCGACCCCGGCGCGGCAGTGGTGCGGACCTCGCTGATCGTGGGGGAGGGCAGCAAGCAGATCCAGCTCTGCCGGGACGCGCTCGCCGGCCGGGCCACCCTGTTCAGCGACGAGCTGCGCTGCCCGATCGACGTCACCGACCTGGCTGACGCCGTGCTGGAGCTGGTCGTCTCGTCGTACGCCGGTCTGCTCAACGTGGCCGGCGCGGACACGGTCAGCCGGGCCGAGCTGGGCCTGCTGGTCGCCGAGCGGTACGGCCTGGATCCGGCCGGCTTGAAGACCGCCACCAGCGCGAGCAGCGGTCTGGTCCGTCCCCTTGACGTACGCCTCGACTCGACCCGTGCCGCTGGCCTGCTGCGCACCCGACTGCGCGGGGTACGCGACGTTCTCGCCCGCTGATTCCTGCACACTTCCTATGCACAACTATTGTGCATAGGAAGTGTGCAGAGATAGTGTGCAGTCATGGAGAACGATGGAGACGCTCCGCGGGCGGCGCTACGTGAGGTCCGCATCGACAAGCGGCAGGTCCGCGTCCTGGCGCACCCGCTGCGAATGCGGCTGGTCGGCGCCCTGCGCGTGAAGGGGCCCGCCACCGCCACCACCCTCGCCGAGCTGCTGGGCACCAACACCGGCGCGACCAGTTACCACCTGCGTCAACTCGCCGAGGTCGGGCTCGTCGTCGAGGACCCTGACCGGGGCAGCGGGCGGCAACGCTGGTGGCAGGCGGCGCACGACGTCACCAACTGGGAGCCGAGCGACTTCGACGACGACCCCGACGCCCGGGCCGCGATCGAGTGGATCCAGGGCGACCAGGTGCGTCTCCTCGCCGAGACCGCCGAGCGCTGGTTCGCCACCCAGCACGAGTGGTCACCCGCCTGGCGGGACGGCTTCGGCATGGGCGACATCTTCATGACCATCCCGCCGGCCCGGCTGGAGGAACTCAAGGCGGAGGTGTGGCAGGTGCTGGAGCGCTACCACCGCGAGGCCGAGCCCGACGCCGCCGCCGACCCGGAGGCCCGCCCGGTGCAGGTCTTCCTGGCCGCCTACCCCCTGCGCGACGGTCTCCAGTGAGCGCGAGGAGTGAGCCGGGTTTGCGAGCCTCGCAGTCGCGAACGGAAGGTGGCTGGGTGAGCGCGAGGAGTGAGCCGGGTTTGCGAGCCTCGCAGTCGCGAACGGAAGGTGGCTGGGTGAGCGCGAGGAGTGAGCCGGGTTTGCGAGCCCCGCAGTCGCGAACGGAAGGTGGCTGGGTGAGCGCGAGGAGTGAGCCGGGTTTGCGAGCCCCGCAGTCGCGAACGGAGGTGGTGTCATGAGCGCGCTGACCGTACGCCAGATCCGCCGTCGTTACCTCACGCTCTACGGCCTGCGCTGGCTGCCCACCGGTCTGATGATTCCGGTGATGATCCTGCTGATGCAGGAGCGGGGCCTGTCGCTGCCGCAGATCGGCCTGGTCGGCACCGCGCAGGGGTTGTTGGTGCTGGCGCTGGAGTTGCCGACCGCCGGGATCGCCGACGCGATCGGGCGCAGACCCGTGCTGCTCGCCGCCGGGGTGCTCAACCTCGCCTCGCTGGCGCTGTTCGCGGTGGCCGACTCGTTTTGGCTGTTCTTCGTGGTCTGGGCCCTGCAGGGGGTCTACCGGGCGCTGGACAGCGGCCCGTTGGAGTCCTGGTACGTCGACGCCACCCTGGCTGCCGACCCGGAGGCCGAGTACGAGCGTGGCCTCGGGCATGCCGGCACCGTGGTCGGCGGTGCGATCGGTGGTGGCGCGCTGCTCAGTGGAGGCCTGATCGCGCTCGGCCCGATCGGGCCGGTCAGCGCGCTCACGGTGCCTGTCCTGGCTGCCATCGTCGCGCAGGCGGCGGCGCTCGTCGCGCTGGTCGCGCTGCTGGTCGAGCAGCGGTCGGCCACCGGGTTCGCGGCGGTGCGGGCCTCGGCCGCCCAGGCGCCGCGGATGGTCGGTGAGGCGGTCGGGCTGCTGCGCCGGTCCCGGGTGCTGCTGGCGCTGGTCGCGGTGGAGCTGTTCTGGGGGTTCGGCATGGTCACCTTCGAGTCGCTGCTGCCGGTGCGGCTGGCCGAGGTGATCGGCGACCCGGAACGCGCCGCCGCGCTGCTCGGCCCGGCGAACTCGGTCGCCTGGCTGGCCTCGGCCGCTGGCGCGGCGCTGACCCCCCTGCTGCTGCGCTGGTTCGGAGCCGCCCCGGGCGCGGCGCTGCTGCGCGTCCTGCAGGGTGTGACGGTGGCCGGGATGGGACTGCTCGCCGGGCCGGTCGGGGTGCTCGTCGCGTACCTGGCCTGCTACGCCGTGCACGGGGCGTCCAACCCGCTGCACAACGGGTTGCTGCACCGGCAGGTGGACGGCCCGTACCGGACCAGCGTGCTCTCGTTGAACTCGATGATGGGACAGCCGGCCGGTGCGCTCGGTGGGGTGGTGCTGACCGCGCTGGCCGCCGCCACCAGCGTCAGCACCGCGATGGTGGTCGGCGCGGTGGTGCTGGCCGTGGCCGCTCCGCTCTACCTGCCCGCCTGGCTGGCCGGCCGTCGGGCCGCACCCGCCGTCGAGCCGACCCCGGTCCCGGTACCCGTCGCCGACCGTTAGGGAACACCCCTCGCCTGGCCGGCCGATCGCCGGTCAGGCGAGGCGGACCGAGCTGAGCGGCAGGGTGTGGGTGAAGCCGAGCCGACGGTAGAGCCGCGCCGCGCCGACGTTGTGGGTGTAGACACCGAGCCCCACGGTGTCGTGGCGAGCCAGCAGTGCCCGGGTCATCCCTGCGGTCAGGGACGCGCCCAGCCCTCGACCCCGTTGGTCGGGGGCGACGGTCAGGCCGGCGAGGAAGCCGATGTCCCCCTGGCTGCGGTCCGCGCCGCAGGCGACCAACCGGTCGCCGACCCGGATGCCGTACCAGTCCACCACCCGTGGGTCTCCCGGGCGGGAGGTGCTGCTGGGGAACGACTGTTCGACCAGCGCCGCCAGCGCCGGCTGGTCGGCGTCGGTGAGGCGGACGACCCGCCTCTCGTCCGGCTGGGCCGGCGGTGGCGCGGTGGTCCAGTGGAAGTCCCAGTCGGTGTGTTCGGCGACCGCTGGCCGGTCGGCCAGCAGAGCGCGATCGTGGCGGGGCAGGTGCAGCCGGTGCCCCGGGCGCAGCGCGCCGTCGGCGATGAGCGCGACGCAGATCTCCAGCGCCGGTTCGACCGGGCCGATCGCGCAGCCGGCCGGTCCCTGCTCGGGCGGGACCAGCCACAGCACGGCACCGTCGCGCCGATAGCCACGCACCGGCGGGCGCGCACCGAGCGCGTGCCGGGCGAACGGGTGGTGCGCGACGGCGCCCAGGATGGCGCTCCGGTCCTGGAGCACCTGGTCGTCGATGATCATGCTGCCCAGCCTAAGTCCCGCCGGGCCGCCGCCGGGCCGTCGTGGCGCGGGTGCATCCACGGTGGAGATTGGCGAGCCGACCGATTGGGTACATCACGCGCCGACCTACTGGGAACCCCCACCGGAGGACCGACATGCTCGCCATTCTCGCGGCCATCGTCTTTGGCTTCGCCCTGCTGCTCGACCTGCTCGGCACCGACTTCGGAGCGCCGGACCTGTTCAACTGGAACACCCTCGTCCTGATCGGGTTGCTGCTGCTCTCGCTCTACCTGGCCGGCGTGGGCAGCGGCCCGCGCGGCGGTGGCGGCGGCCGCTGGTACCGGGGCCGGCGTCCCGGGCGTGGCTGACCGGAACCGATCACTGGCAGCGGGCCCGCGGCGCGATTCCGGCGTCGTGGGCCCGGCCCGGTACTGTCTTCGTGATGGAGTCCGACGCCCTCTTCTCCCTCGGTGAACCGACCGGGTCGCGCAGCGCGCCCGACGGTCCCGCCGGTGTCGACGGCTTCACCGCGGTGGCCGACGATTCGCCCCTGCCGGTCCGGATGCGCCCGGTCACCCTCGACGAGTTGGTCGGGCAGGAGCACCTGCTCGCTCCCGGTGCACCGCTGCGGCAACTGGTCTCCGGCGGGGCGCCGATGTCGGTGATCCTCTGGGGCCCGCCGGGCAGCGGCAAGACCACCATCGCGCACCTGGTGGCCGGTGCCACCGACCGCCGCTTCGTGGCCATGTCGGCGCTCTCCGCCGGGGTGAAGGACGTCCGGGCGGTGATCGAGACGGCCCGCCGCCAGCGTCGTTCCGGCGGCCCGCAGACAGTGCTCTTCATCGACGAGGTGCACCGGTTCAGCAAGACCCAGCAGGATTCGCTGCTCGCCGCCGTGGAGGACCGTACGGTCACCCTGCTGGCGGCGACCACCGAGAACCCGTACTTCTCGGTCATCTCACCGTTGCTGTCGCGATGCGTGCTGCTCACCCTGCAACCGTTGGACGACGAGGCGGTGCGGGGCCTGTTGCGCCGCGCGGTCGCCGACAAGCGTGGCCTGGACGGTGCGCTGACCCTCACCACCGAGGCCGAGGACCACCTGGTCCGGCTGGCCGCCGGTGACGTCCGTAAGGCCCTCACCGCCCTGGAGGCGGCGGCCGCCTCCGCCACGGCCCTCGGCGGCGGGCGGATCGACCTGGCCACCGCCGAGCAGGCGGTCGACGTGGCGGCGGTGCGCTACGACCGTGACGGCGACGCCCACTACGACGTGGTCAGCGCCTTCATCAAGAGCATGCGCGGCTCGGACGTCGACGCCGCGGTGCACTGGCTGGCCCGCATGCTGGTCGCCGGTGAGGACGCCCGGTTCATCGCCCGTCGCCTGGTTATCTTCGCCAGCGAGGACGTGGGCATGGCCGACCCGACCGCGTTGAGCGTCGCCACCGCCGCCGCGCACGCTGTCGAGTACGTGGGTCTGCCCGAGGCGCAGCTCAACCTGGCCCAGGCGGTGATCCATCTGGCCACCGCGCCGAAGTCGAACTCGGCCACCACCGCCATCGGCGCCGCGATCGCCGACGTCCGGGCCGGTCGCGGTGGCCCGGTGCCCCGGGGGCTGCGCGACGCGCACTACGCCGGTGCCCGTGGGTTGGGCCACGGGACCGGCTACCGCTACCCGCACGACGACCAGCGCGGCGTGGTCACCCAGCAGTACGTTCCGGACGACCTGGTGGGCACCGACTACTACCAGCCCAGCCCGCACGGCGCGGAGCGGTCGGTGGCCGGACGGCTGCCGCTGCTGCGCCGGATCGTGCGTGGTCTGCCGGCCCCGGCCGCGCGGCCGACACCAGCAGCCGAGCCGTCCGTAACGGCGCAGAACGCGCCAGCGCTATCCCCGGGGGTCGCCCGTCCGACGACGGACACGGGTGCCCCCGGCATGATGCAGGACAGCGGCACCGACGCCGCAGGAGAGGGTCAACAGTGAGATCGCGTGGTGGGGACCGCCCGGACGAGGGCCCGGACGAGCGGCGCGATCCGCGTGCCAAGACCCGCCGTTGGGGTCGTGGCCGGGCGGCCGAGCCGGAGCCGGAGGAGCCGGTCGCCGGCGAGGAGTTCGGCTGGATCGACGACCTGCGCTCGGCCAAGCAGCAACGCACCGAGCTGGGCCCGGACGGCGCACCGGCGGAGCCGAACCGCCCCCGTGGCGGCATGCCGCCCGCAGACCCGGCGGGGCCGCCGGCCCAGGCCACCCCGCGTACGCCGGCAGAGCCGCCCGGTGCGCGCGGCGGTGGGCCGGAGGTCTCGGCGCCGCCGACCCCACGTCAGGGTGAGCCGGGCGTCGCCGCCCGTCGACCGGTCGACGGACCCTGGCCGGGGGAGACGCCGCCAGCGGGCCGCCGTCCGGATGACCGGCCACCCGCCCCGGTCCCCGGCGCACTCGGGCAGCCACCGCGCCGCGGCGTGCAGCCGGTGCCCGGAGCCCGCGCCGCCGTACCGCCGTCGCCACCCACCGCCCGCCCGGGCGGTGGTGACCCGACCGGCCCGCAGGGGCCTCGCCCGGCACCCGACGTGCCCGGCGGCCCGGCTCGTTCTCGAGGTGCGGCGGTCCCTCCGGGCCCACCCGTGGGCCCACCGGTCTCCGGCGCGCCGGCCGGTCGTCGTCCGGACGCCGCTGTTGCGCCGGGCCGCCGTCCGGACACCGCCGCGCCCGGCGGACATCCGGACGCGATGCCGCCGCTGCGCCGTCCGGACGCCGGCCCGCCGGTTCGCCGACCCGGCCCGGAGCAGCCGGTCGAACCCGGCCGTGCCCGGCCGCCCGCCGACGGCATGCCCACCGGTCGACGTGCCGCCGCCCCGCCACCCGACCCGGCGCGGGCCGCCGGAGCACCCACCGCCGGAGCACCCACCGCCGGCGGGCCGACCCGCTTCGACGGCGCGCCGGCTGGCGTGGTGCCGCCGACCGTGGACGGCCCGCGGCCCGACCCCGCCGTCGATCGTGGGCCGCGCGCCGCCAGGCGTCGTCCGGGCCCGGGCGACCCCGGTGCCCCCGAGCCCGTCGAACGGCCCGCCGAGCGTCCCCGTCCGGCAGCCGGCGGGCGTCGCCGCGCCGCGGAACCCGACGAGCCACCAGTGCCCCGCTCGGGCAACGCGCCACCGGTGCCCCGCGCGGGCGACGCGCCACCGGTGCCCCGCTCCGGAAACGCGCCGCCCGTGCCCCGTGCGGGCGAGGTGCCGCCCGGGCCCCGCTCGGGCAGCGCGTCGTCGATGCCCGAGGCGCCCGGCGCGCACAGCGGCGCCCTGCCCACCGTCGGCCCCGCCGACGGCACCGGTCGGCGTCGGGTGGTCTCCGACGAACCGGAACGCCGAACGCCACCCGGTGGCGAGCCCCGCGTGGACCGGCCGGAGCGACCGGCGGACTGGCTGCGCCAGGCCGGCCGGCTGCCGCACACCGACCCGGGCCTGCCAGTGGTCAACCGCCGCGAGGGCACCCCGCCGGCCGGGGGTCGCCGTCCGGCGTCGACCACCGGGCCGGGAGAACACGCCGACCAGGCGTCCGGTCGCCTCGCCGTGCCGGACCCGGCCGCCGAGCGCACCGCCGCCCGCCGGCCCGCCGGCCCGCCGGTCGACCCGGGCGCTGACGCACCGACCGGGCGTCGCGCCGTCCGGCCCGATCCGCTGGGATCCACCGGAGAGCAGGCGTCGCCCTATCCGTCGGTTCCCGGCGAGCGGCCCGCCCGTGGTCGGGGCGCTGCGGCCGTACCCACTCCCGACCCCACCGTCCGGCGCGGCCGGGCCGCGGCGGGGCCCGGCCCGGACGCACCGCCCACCCCGGACCCGACCGGCCGACGACGTCGTCCGGCAGCCGAGCCCGGCCCCGACGGTACGGCCGGTCCCGGTCGACCCGGGCCCGCCAACGACACCGGCGAGGACCCCTACGGCGGTGGGCGACCCGCCCCCGGCGTCGGTCCCGCGGCCCGGGGCGCCGCCCGCTCCACCCCACCCGGCCGGGCGAGGCCCATCCCCGGCGACGCGCCGGCACCCGGGACCGGGCGTCGGGGCGTTGACGGCCCAGCACGCCCCGGCCCGGGTGTCGAGGCTGCCCCCCGGGACGCGACCCGTCCGGACGGTCCGGCCCGCGCGGCGGTGCCGCCGGGCGTGGACGGTCCGCCACGGTCACGTCCCGACGGTCCGGCTCGCGCCGCCGTCCGTCCGCCCGGTGCGCAGCCGCCCACCGACGAGCGGACCACCGGTGAACCGGGGCCGGCGGGTCCGGCCCGTGGCGGTGCGCCGGTCGGCCGGCCCGCGCCGGTCGACCGTGCCGCCGGGCGGGCCCTGCCCCCGCATCGGGAGCCCGGCCGTGCCGAGCCGAGCGGTGTCGCGCCGGTGCCGCCGCCCGGACGTGCCGGTGAGCCCGTCGGCGTGGCGCGCGCCGCCGTGGTGGTGCCCTCCGCGTCCGGCCCCCTCGACCGGGCGGCGCCGGAGCCCACCGACGGACCGGCGCTGCGCGCGGCCGGCCAGGACGTGCCGGACGACGACGCCGCGCCGGGTGCCCGTTCCGAGGAACGCCGGCAGACCCGGGAACGACGCCGCCTCCGCGCGGCGGTGTTGGTGCTGGTCAGTGTGGTCCTGCTCGGCGCGGTGCCGCTCTTCTTCGGCCTCCGGACGCTGAGCCGTGACCCGGTCTTCGACAACCTGGACCAGCTCAACGTGCCCGGTTGGGCGGCCGCGAAGACCGTCGACGACGTCAGCGGCAGCCGGTGGTGCCTGATCGACTGCCGGTTGCGGGAGCGGACCGTGACCTCGGAGAAGGCGCCCGAGGAGACCGCGCGGGTCTACGAGGACGCGCTGCGTGCGGACGGGTGGCGGCCGTGGAAGGTGAGCCGCTGCCCGGAGCAGCAGACGAAGGGCAGCTACACCTGCTGGCGTCGCGACGAGCTGACCCTCGACCTGTGGGTCCGCGAGCCGACCTGCGTGCCACCGCCGGTGGACGGCGAGCCGGCAGTGGTGCCGTCCGGTGACCCGTCGGCCGCTGCGACCGAGTGCACCGGCTCGTTGGTGTCGGTGAAGGTGCGCAATGCGATCGACGACGAGCGGACCAGGCCGCAGCCGACCACCGACCCGTCACTGACCGGTGAGGATCCGTTCCCCACTGTCAGTGCGGATCCGCTGGGCGAGCTGACACCCTCACCGTCCTGAGCCGGTCTCCATCACGGACGGTAGGGTCTGGGGCTGGCGGGCACGCCCGCCGTCGGTCAACGCCGACGGCTCGGCGGCCGGCGCGGGTGTCATGGTGGTGCGTTCCGGGGACGTCGGGTCCTGCGGAACTCTGCATGAGGAGGACAGGCATGGGCGACATTGGAGCGATCGCGGCGCTGATCGCGGCATCCGCGTTCGCGGTGCTGGTGCTCATCCTGACGCTGCCCATCCTGCGGCTGCGGCACACGGTTGACGCCACCACCCGCATGATCAACGACCTCAACGATCGGACCGCGCCGCTGCTCGGCGACGTGAACACCACGGTGAAGAACGTCAACACCGCGCTGGAGCAGGTGCAGACCTCGCTCGACGGGGTGAACCTGCAGTTGGCGAAGGTCGACACCATGACCAGCCACGCGCAGAACGTCACCGCCAACGTCGCCAACCTGGCCACCGTCGTCTCCGCCGCGGCCGCCAACCCGTTGGTCAAGGTGGCCGCGTTCGGCTACGGCGTGCGGAAGGCCGCCGCCGGCCGTCGGCACGCCGAGACCGAGCGCCAGGTGCGCGACACCATCAAGCAGCAGCGACGGGCCGCGCGACGCGGCAACAGCTGACCGGCCGGACCAGGAGGTAGCGGGACATGAAGCGCTTGTTCTGGCTCGGCGTCGGGGTGGCCGTCGGCGTGATCGTGGTGCGCAGGGCGACCCGGACCGCGCAGGCGTACACGCCGGCCGGCATCGCCAGCTCGCTGACGGAATCCGCTGGCGGCCTCGTTGAGTCGCTGCGTAGTTTCGTGGAGGACGTCCGGGTCGGGATGGCCGAACGCGAGCAGGAGATCCACCAGGCGTTCGCCCAGGGCGAGGCGTTCGACGATCAGTTCGCCGACCTGCGGGAAGACCCGCGGATCGGCGATCGAGAAATCTTTCCGGAGGAACACCAGCGATGAAGACGGCGGAGATCAAGCGGCGGTACCTCGCGCACTTCGAGGCGAATGGCCACACCGTGGTGCCGTCCGCTCCGCTGCCCGCCATCAGCGACCCGAACCTGCTGTTCGTCAACGCCGGCATGGTGCAGTTCGTCCCGTACTTCCTGGGTCAGCAGACTCCCGCGTACCAGCGGGCGGTCAGCGTGCAGAAGTGCATCCGCACGCCGGACATCGACGAGGTCGGCAAGACCAGCCGGCACGGCACGTTCTTCCAGATGAACGGCAACTTCTCCTTCGGTGACTACTTCAAGGCCGGGGCGATTCCCCTGGCGTGGGAGTTGTCCACGAAGCCGATCGCCGAGGGTGGTTACGGGCTCGATCCGGACCGGATCTGGCCGACGATCTACCTCGACGACGACGAGGCGTACGAGATCTGGCGGTCGGTGGGCGTGCCCGCCGAGCGAATCGTCCGCCGGGGCAAGGCGGACAACTTCTGGTCGATGGGTATCCCCGGGCCGTGCGGCCCGTCGTCGGAGCTGTTCTACGACCGGGGCCCGGAGTACGGCCGTGAGGGTGGGCCGGCGGTCGACGAGGACCGCTACATGGAGTACTGGAACCTCGTCTTCATGCAGTTCGAGCGGGGCCCGGGTACCACCAAGGAGGACTACCCGATCCTGGGTGACCTGCCGGCGAAGAACATCGACACCGGCATGGGCCTGGAGCGGATGGCCTCGATCCTGCAGGGCGTCGACAACCTGTACGAGATCGACGAGGTCCGGCCGATCCTGGCCCGGGCGGCGGAGCTGACCGGTAAGCGGTACGGCGCGCACTCCGGGCACGTGGCCAGCGAGTCGCACCCGGACGACGTCCGGCTGCGGGTGATCGCCGATCACGTGCGGACGGCGTTGATGCTGATCGGCGACGGGGTGACCCCGTCGAACGAGGGCCGCGGGTACGTGCTGCGCCGGATCATGCGTCGGGCGATCCGGTCGATCCGGCTGCTCGGCTGGCAGGACCGGGCGCTGCCCGAGCTGCTGCCGGTGGCCCGCGACTGCATGTCGCCGTCGTACCCGGAGCTGGCGACCGACTTCGACCGGATCGCGGATTACGCGTACGCGGAGGAGGAGGCGTTCCTGTCCACCCTGCGGGCCGGCACCACGATCCTGGACACCGCGATCGCGGAGACCCGCACGGCGGGCGGCTCCGCGCTGTCCGGTGCGAAGGCGTTCCAGCTGCACGACACGTACGGCTTCCCGATCGATCTGACCCTGGAGATCGCCGCCGAGCAGGGCCTCACCGTCGACGACGAGGGTTTCCGGCGGCTGATGGCCGACCAGCGGACCCGGGCGAAGGCGGACGCGCAGGCCCGCAAGACGGGGCACGTGGACCTGTCGGCGTACCGCTCGGTGCTCGACGCGGGTGGGCCGGTGACGTTCACCGGGTACAGCGAGGTGTCCCGCGAGTCGACGGTGCGGGCGCTGCTCGGCGCCGACGGCCCGCGCCAGGCGGCGACCGAGGGCGACACCATCGAGCTGGTGCTGGACACCACCCCGTTCTACGCCGAGGGTGGTGGCCAGCAGCCCGACCAGGGCATGATCACGGTCGGTGGCGGGCAGGTCGAGGTGCTCGACGTGCAGCAGCCGGTGCCCGGCCTGATCGTGCACCGGGCCCGGGTGATCCGGGGCGAGATACGCGCCGGTGAGGCCGGCTTCGCCGAGATCGACACGACCCGACGGCGGGCGATCTCCCGGTCGCACACCGCCACCCACCTGGTGCACCAGACGATGCGCAACTTCCTCGGTGAGTCGGCCACCCAGGCCGGGTCGCTGAACGCCCCCGGTCGACTCCGGTTCGACTTCAACACCCCGACGGGGGTGTCGCCGAGCGTCCTGCGTGACGTGGAGCAGCAGGTCAACGAGGTGCTGCTGGCCGACCTTGAGGTGCACGCCTTCATCACCTCGTTGGACGAGGCGCGGCGGATCGGCGCGATGGCGCTGTTCGGCGAGAAGTACGGCGAGGAGGTGCGGGTCGTCGAGGTGGGTGACTACGCCCGGGAGCTGTGCGGCGGCACGCACGTGGCCCGCTCGGCCCAGCTCGGCCTCGTGAAGATCCTCTCCGAGTCGTCGATCGGTTCCGGTGTCCGCCGGGTCGAGGCGTTGGTCGGCATGGACGCGTTCGGTTTCCTGGCCAAGGAGCACCTGTTGGTCTCCCGGCTGGCCGAGCTGTACCGGGTGCCCAACGACCAGGTCGCCGACCGGGTGGAGCAGACCGTCACCCAGCTCCGCGACGCCGAGAAGGAGCTGGAGAAGCTGCGTGCCCAGCTGGTGCTGGGTGGCGCGGCGGCGCTCGCGGCTCAGGCCAAGGACGTGCGCGGGGTCGCGTACGTGGGCACCGAGGCGCCGGAGGGCGCGGCCGGCAACGACGTGCGCACCCTGGCCCAGGAGATCCGCGGCAAGATCGACCCGGCGCGGCCGGCGGTGGTCGCGGTGGCGGCCCGGTCGAACGGCAAGGCGTCCCTGGTGGTGGCGGTCAACGCGGCGGCGCGGGGCCGGGGCCTGGCGGCGTCGGATCTGGTGAAGGCGGCGTTCTCGGGGCGCGGCGGTGGCAGTCCGGACCTGGCGCAGGGCGGCGGTCTGCCCGCGGCCGAGGCGCCGAACCTGCTGCTCACCGTCGAGAAGGCGATCACCGAGGCGTGATCAACCATTACTGTGGGTCAGGGCGGGCCATCTGGTCCGCCCTGGTTCGTACCCGGCCGGTGGTGACCGTCGGTGGCTGAGCTGACGCGTGGGGTGCGGATCGGCGTGGATGTCGGTCAGGTGCGGGTGGGTGTCTCCCGCTCGGACCCGGACGGGATCCTGGCGACGCCGCTGGTCACCCTGGCCCGTGATCTCACGGCGGCGCCGGACGCGGTGCCGAGCGACCTCGCCGAGCTGGCCGCGTTGGTGGCCGAGCACGAGGCGGTGGGGGTTGTCGTCGGCCTTCCGGTCAACCTCGCCGGCAAGCACGGCCCTGCGGCCGCCCACGTGAAGGCGTACGCTGACCGACTGGTCGATGTGATAGCGCCCGTCCCGGTAACGCTCACTGACGAGAGGATGTCGACCGTGGTCGCTTCTCGTAGGCTTGCCGAGCGTGGCGTCCGAGGTAAACGTCAACGTGCGGTTGTCGATCAGGCGGCCGCGGTGGAGATCCTGCAGAGCTGGCTGGACGCGCAGCGGAGGCGGACGTAATGATCGACGATCTGGACCTTGGGTTCGACGAGCCGGAGCGGGGGGAGAAGGGTCGGCACCGGCGCGGCTTCCGCAAGCGCAAGAGCGGGTCCGGCGGCGGCCGGGGCAAGACATTCCTGGCTCTGCTGATGGCCCTGGTTCTGCTGGGCGCGATCGGCGGCGGCGCGTTCTACGGCTTCGACCGGATCCAGAACTACTTCGTCACCCCCGACTACGACGGCAGCGGGTCCGGTGAGATCACCGTCGAGATCAAGAACGGCGCGCTGCTCGCCGACATGGCCGACGCCCTGGTGGCGGCCGACGTGGTGAAGAGCCAGAAGGCCTTCATCGAGGCGGCCGAGGCCGAGTCGCGCAGCAAGAACATCCAGCCGGGCACGTACAAGCTGCGCAAGCAGATGAGCGGCGAGAACGCCGTCGCCGCGATGCTCGACCTGAAGAACAAGATCGTCAACGGGTTGACGATCCCCGAGGGCCGCACGAGCTTCAACATCTACAAGCTGCTCTCCGAGAAGACCAAGATCCCTGTCAAGGACTTCCAGGCCGCCGCGAAGGACCCGGAGGGGCTCGGCGTCCCGGACTGGTGGTTCAAGCGCGGCGACGGCAAGAAGAGCGTCAAGTCCGTCGAGGGTTTCCTCTTCCCGGACACCTACGAGATCCCGCCGAAGTCCACCGCCGAGAGCATCCTCAAGCTGATGGTGAATCGCTTCCTCTCCGTCACCGGGGAGATGAAGTTCGCCGACCAGGTGCAGGAGAAGCGCAAGGTCAGCCCGTACGAGGCGCTGATCGTGGCCTCACTGGCCCAGGCCGAGGCCGGCAACAAGGACGACCTGGGCAAGGTCGCCCGGGTGGCCTACAACCGGGCGTACGGCGAGTTCCCGTGCAACTGCCTGGAGATGGACGTCACGGTCAACTACTACCTGGAGTCGATCGGCAAGCCGACCAAGTCGTCCAAGCAGATGACCGCTGCCGAGCTGGACGACCCGAAGAACCCGTACAACCGCAAGCTGCCCGGGATGATCCCGACCCCGATCAACAACCCCGGCAAGCAGGCCCTGGAAGGGGCGATGAACACGCCGCCGGGCAAGTGGCTCTTCTTCGTGGCGATCGACAAGGAAGGCCACTCCGCCTTCGCCGAGACGTACGAGGAGCAAAAGCGCAACGAGGCCAAGGCCAAGGAGGCCGGGATCATCTGATGGCGCTCAGGCGGCGGGCGGCGGTGCTCGGCAAACCGATCGCGCACTCCCTCTCCCCGGTGATCCACAACGCCGGCTACGCGGCGGCGGGGCTGACCGGGTGGTCGTACACCCGGATCGAGTGCGCGGCGGCGGAGCTGCCGGATCTGGTCGCCGGCCTGGGTCCGGAGTGGGCCGGGTTGTCGGTGACCATGCCGGGCAAGGAGGCGGCGCTCGCGGTGGCCGACGCCGCCTCGCCGGTCGCCGCCGCCGTCGGCGCGGCCAACACGTTGGTACGCCGTCCGGACAGCTCGTGGTACGCGGACAACACCGACGTCGCCGGCATGGTGCACGTCCTCACCGACGCCGGGGTGAGCGCCGGTGCCGCCGTGACGGTGCTCGGTGCCGGCGGGACGGCCCGCGCCGCGCTCGCCGCCGCCGCGCAGCTGGCCTGCTCGGCGGTGACGGTGGTGGCCCGCCGACCGGAGGCGGTCGACGAGCTACAGCCGGTGGCCGACGCCGTGGGTGTCGCGCTGACACCCGTCCCATGGGCCGATGCGCCCCGGCACCTCTCGACCGCCGACGTGGTCGTCTCCACAGTGCCGAAGGGGGTCGCCGACCCGCTGGCCGGCGCGGTGGCCTGGCGGCCGGGCGCGGTGTTCTTCGACGCGCTCTACGACCCGTGGCCGACGCCGCTGGCGACCGCCGCCGACGCGGCCGGCTGCCGGATCGTCTCGGGCCTGGATCTGCTGCTGGCCCAGGCGGTCGGGCAGTTCGAGCAGTTCACCGGCGTGGCCGCGCCGAGGGCGGCGATGGCCGCCGCGCTGGCGGCGGCCCGCGCCGGCTGAAGCGTCCGGCCCGAACGATCGAGTCAGGCTTGATTCCTGACTGCTTCAAACATATGTTCGAGCAATGAGGCCGTCGGGGACTTCCCACTCGCAACGCTGGCCGGGAGGTTCGAGCCAGGAGCCCAGCCCAGGGCCTACGATCGTGCCCATGGACACGGCGGCGATCGAACGGGCGTCCCTGGTCGCACTACTTCGCCTGCAACAGACGCGCTGGTCTGAGGTCGCTCTCGAGATCCAGGAAAACGGCAGCGCCAAGGCGGTCCTCGACCGAACGGTCGGCCACTCTGACACGCTCTTTCCGGACGTGGATTCGACCACCGATCTGATCAACGCTGCTGCTGGCGAAGTCGCCGGCTGGCAGGGGGATGGCATCGGCGTCCACGCGTTCTTTGACGACACCTATCCCGCCCAGCTGCTCGGTATCCGGGAGGTGCCGCCGGTCCTGTTCAGCAAGGGTGACCTGCGTGTTCATGATCGGGCGGTGGCAGTCGTTGGTAGCCGCAAGGCCAGCGACGAGGGTCTTCGGATTGCCCGGGCCGTCGCCAGGACGCTGGCGGGCCGCGGGGTGACGGTGGTGAGTGGGCTCGCCGCCGGCATCGACACCGCCGCGCACTCGGCCGCACTGGAGGCCGGCGGCCGTACCGTCGCCGTCCTCGGCACCGGCATTCGCCGTTGTTACCCATCGGCCAACCGGCGTCTCCAGGAGCACATCGCCGAGGTCGGGCTCGTGATCTCCCAGTTCTGGCCCGATGCCCAGCCGAGCAGGCAGAGCTTTCCCATGCGCAACGCCGTCATGAGTGGGTACGCAGTCGCGACGGTCGTTGTCGAGGCCGGTGAAACCAGCGGCGCACGGATTCAGGCCCGGCTGGCCCTGCAGCATGGTCGTCCGGTCGTTCTCACGAGCCAGGTCATGCAGTGCGAGTGGGCCAAGACGTTCGCCGAGAACCCAGGGGTCTACGTCGTCCACGGCACCGCGCAGTTGCTGGAAGCGGTTGACGACATCCTCAGCTACCAGCCCACCGACGCCGGTCTGGAGAGCTTCCCTGACTTCGCCCTTCGCTGACCGGCGCTGGACCATCATCAACCGGTACGTCGAGGTCCAGCGCGGCTATCTACGCAATCCGCTGCCGACGTACTCATGGATCTGTCCCACGTGTCGGGGTGTTCGTAGCGAGGGCTACTCGCTCTGCTTTCGCTGCCAGTCCCATCTCACGCAGTCTGACGGCGTCCTGGCGGACCTGGTCGTACCAATCTCGTACTCGCCTCGCACCGGGCAGCATCACCACAATCTGCGGTCGTACAAGGGTGCAACCCGGTCCGAGCAGGCCCAGCGGAGCCTGCTCGCCCTACTGCTGCTCTTCCTGCGGGACCATCTCGCCTGTGTCGCGGGCCGCGTCAGCGCTTCACCAACGCACCTCATGACCGTCCCGAGCACTCGTGGCCGAACTGGGCCGCATCCACTCGCCGCGCTTGTCGGCGACCGACTCGGCCTGCCCTGGATTGCCAGCACGGTCAATGCGAACTATGGAGCGGACGACCACGACTTCCACGCCGACTGGTTCGCGCCGCTCTTGCCCACCTCCCGGGCGCCGATTCATGCGCTGATTCTCGAGGACACCTGGACGACCGGCGCCCGGGTCCAGTCACTGGCGCACGCGCTGAAGGCCGGCGGCGCCGCCACCGTGGCGGCGATCGTCCTTGGACGCCATGTCGATCCCACGTACGCGCCAGCCAAGCGCCTGCTGACCGCAATCGCCGAACCGGTCTTCGACGCCACCAAGTGTGCTACGGAGGGTTGACTCCACCGAGCACGTTGCCCACCGATTGGGCGACAATCGACTCCCGGGAGGTTTCTTAGCTGACGGTTAAGACGCGCTTACGGAAAACTGTCCTACCTGCGACCTGTGCTGGTCATCGATACGCTGCTCACCGTTATGGACGCAGACACAGGGAGTTTCCTTGACCAGGCACGGACTGCACCGCATCACCCGGTTCCGTTCCGGACCCCGGCGTAAGGCGATTGCCATCGGCGTGGTCGGCGGTTCGGTGGTGGCCGGCATCGTGGCGACCATGATGCCACTGCTGGCCAGCGACGACCTGTCGATCCGGGCGGCGGCGGACACCACCGCGACCGCGGTGACGCAGGACGGTGACAACGCGGCCAAGACGACCCTCGCGACCTGCGCGACGCGCTGCGACGGCAACCCGCGCGGTGGCCGCGAGGCGGTCATCGAGTTCGCGGTGACCACCGTGCCGGCCGCCGCGGTCAACGTCCGGGCGACGCTGCGGATGCACGCCTGGCAGCAGTTCGCCGCCACGGTGACGGCGCACGCGTCGCCGTTGAGTGCCCGCGAGTCGCGGCCTCCGCTGACGCCGGCCGGCGCCGCGCTGGACAGGGTGACCAGCGTGTCCAAGGGCGTCAACGAGTGGGACGTCTCCAAACTGGTCACCGGCAACGGCACCTGGACGGTCTCGCTGGCGCAGAGCGGCCTGGAGAGCCGGATCTACTGGGCGTCGGTCGAGAACCGCAACCCGGACCTGCGACCCAGCCTGGTGATCAGCTACGACCTCGGGGCCCGGCCCTCGCCGGTGACGACCACCCGGCCGGCGCCGCCGCCGACGCCGAGCGTGTCACCGACCACCGCCGCGCCGAAGCCGTCGCCGACCGTCGCCCCGACCCGGACGGCGACCCCGAGCCCCACCGGCACCCTGCCGGCCGGCAAGTGTGGGTCCGTCTCGGACAAGCTCGTCCCGTCCTGCGGCGCCTGGTGGGGCATGTACTCACCGGCCGGAGCTGCCGGTGGCTGGGACCACGGCAAGGCCGTCGCGGACGTGGAGGCGCAGGTCGGGCGCAAGTTCGACATCGTGCACCGCTATCACGACTTCTCCAACTCGGGCAGCAACGGCGCCTTCCCCGACGTGTACGAGACGCAGCAGATGCGCGAAGGCCGCCTGATGTTCTTCGCCTGGGAGTCCCGCGACTTCTCCGCCGGCACGACCCTCAAGTGGTCCGATGTCTACGGAGGCAAGCAGGACGCGACAATCGACGCGGTCGCCGGCCGGATCCGGGCCGCCGGCGTCCCGGTGTTCATCGGCTTCGACCACGAGCCGGAGGACGAGCCGAACAAGGGCAGCGACGCCGACTTCGTACGGGCCTGGCGCTACGTCCACGAGCGGTTCGCCAGCGCCGGCGCGACCAACGCGGTCTGGGTCTGGACGATGATGGGCTGGTCGGGGCACTACTCCCGCTACGCCGGCCTGTACCCCGGTGACCGGTATGTCGACTGGGTCGCCTACGACCCGTACAACTTCCACGTCTGCAACGGCAGCACGGTGTGGAAGAGCCCGAGCACGACGATCGGTGGCTTCTACCGTTGGCTGGACGACAACGGCATCGGCGCCGGCAAGCCCCGGATGCTCGCCGAGTTCGGCACCAACTTCAACTCCGCCGACCCGGGCGCCAAGCAGCGCTGGTTCCAGGAGTTCCCGGCGGCGCTGAAGGCGCACCCGAAGATCAAGGCGGCCATCTACTTCAACTCGGCCGGTATGACCAGCCGCACGTCGACCTGTGACATGACGATGAACCACGACGCCGCGGCGGTGGCGGGCTTCACGCAAGCCGGCAAGGACGCCTACCTGCGGCAACCCACCGGAGGTAGCCGCTGACGACCCGAATGATCTGACCGGACGGCGTTCGCCGGGGGGTCGCGCAACCGATCCTCCGGCGTTCTGTCGGCTTGCGGATTCATGCACCGCCCAATCGGCGGATTTTGTTAACCAGGCTGGACGAGGCACGCTACCTCGGGTTCTCATCCAATCTGGAGGCGCAGCGTGCCCATACTTCCGCACTTGTGGCGTTCCGCAGGACGACGTCGTACTCGGGCGGGGATGGTCGCGTTGGCGATCATCGCCGCAGCTCTGGGCGTGCCCACCACCGCGTCGGCCGCTGTGGTGCCGGCCCCGACGACGGCGACGCTGGTGTCGGCGAACCCCGCCGACGCGACCCCCCATGCCCGCGACGGTGAAACCCGCGCCTTCGCGCAGGTGGGCAACACGGTCTTCGTCGGCGGCAGCTTCACCCAGCTCCGGCAGACCGCCAGTTCGGCGTGGATCACGCAGCGTTACCTCTTCGCGTACGACCGGACCACCGGCACCATGTCGACCACGTTCCTGCCGGTGCTCGACGGCGCGGTCAACACCCTCATCGCCGGTCCCGGCGGCACGCTGATCGTCGGCGGCGCCTTCAAGAACGTCAACGGCGTCTCCCGCAAGAACCTGGTGGCGCTCAACCCGTCGACCGGCGCGATCATCGACAGCTGGGTCGGGCGTTCCGACGGTGGCACGGTCCGCGACCTGGCGCTGTCCGGCAACTGGCTGTACGTCGCCGGTGCGTTCAACTGGCTCAACGGCACCGCGCACGTGGGTCTCGGCCGGCTCAACGCGACCACCGGCGCGATCGACCCGAGCTTCGTCATCGACGCGACCGTCGGGCGGCACAGCACCACGTCGTACGTGTGGACCATCGACGTCGCGCCGGACGGCAACACGCTGGTCGTCGGCGGCAACTTCACACTCGTCAACGGCCTGGCGCGCAACCAGATCGCACTGGTGGACGTCTCCGCGACGCCCATGCTGATCGACTGGAGCAGCGACAAGTTCGTCGCGCCGTGCGCGGCACCGGCGACCTTCGTGCACTACGTGCAGGACGTGAAGTTCGGTGGCGACGGTAGTTGGTTCGTGGTCGGCACCAACGGCGGCGCGGGCTGGCCGTCCGCCTACTGCGACGCCCTGGTCCGCTTCGAGACCGCCGCGCGCGGCGGCGGACAGCTCGCCACCTGGGTCGACTTCACCGGCAACGACACCATCACCTCGGTGGAGGTGGCGGACAACGTCATTTACCTGGGCGGGCACTTCCGCTGGCTGAACAACCCGAACGCCAGCGACAACGCCGGCAACGGGGCGATCGACCGGCTCGGCATCGCCGCCGTCACCCCGGCGACCGGCATGCCGGTGAACTGGAACCCGCGCCGCAGCGGCAGCGCGTCGATGCCCGCCGGCACCACCGCGTGGGGTTCCTCGGTGCCGGTGCTGTGGCGCGGCTCGGACGGCCTCTACTTCGGGCACAACTCCGACGGCATGGGCGACGAGTACCACGGCCGGCTGGGCATGTTCCCGCTGGCCGGCGGCCGCACGATCACCCCGAAGAACCCGCCGTCGGCCACCAGCGGCAACCTCTACCTGAGCACCGCCCCGGGCACGATGGCGAAGGTGCCGTTCGACGGCACCGCGCTGGGCACCGCGACCACTGTCAGCCAGCCCGCGTACACGGCGGCCGGTGCGACGTGGCGGGTGGACGACCGGATCTACTGGTCGCACACGGTGGCCGGCACGCCGACCGGTAGCCGGATCGACGTCTCGCTCTTCAACGGGGGCGCGATCGGCTCGCCGTGGGAGGCGTCCGGCTACAACGACTGGTACAACCCGGCGTTGCTGACCGGTGCCTTCTTCCTCGACGGGCGGCTCTACTACACCCGGACGGGGGCCAACAACCTCTACTACCGCTACTTCGAGATCGACGGCAACTACCTCGGCGCCACCGAGTTCACGCTGCCGACGACGGGCGTGACCTGGTCCGGGGTGCGTGGCATGGCGTGGGTCGACGGCCGGATCGTCTACGGTGCCACCGACGGCGCGCTGCGCAGCGTGCCGTTCGACCCGACGGCCGCGCCGACCGCGACGGTCAACGGGGCGGCGGCCACGGTGATCACTGCGGCCACGCCCGAGTTGTCCTGGTCTACCCCATCGACATTCTTCTCCGTACAGTAACGGTCAACCGTTCGTAACGAAGCATCGGTAGATTGTTCACGTTGGGCCGGCGGCGGTGGTGATTCCGCCGCCGGCCCCACGATGTGGGGAGGGTCGTTGCTCGGCGCCGCTGGCATCCGAACGAGACGCGCGGTGCGTCTGGTCTTCGCGGTCAAACGCGGCTGGTACCGGCTCCGCTACCGACGGTTGACACTCGGTCGGGACGTGGAGATCCGTGGCCGGATCCGGCTGCGCCGGGGCGTGCGGGTCACCATCGGTGACCGCACCCGGTTGAACAAGCTCGTCCGCTTCGCCGGCCCCGGCGAGGTGCGCGTCGGCGCTGACTGTCTGCTCAACGCCACCTGGATCGGCACCTGGACCTCGGTGACGGTGGGGGACCGGTGCCTCCTGTCGGACTGCGAGCTGCTCGACAACGACTTCCACAACCTGCCCCCCGAACAGCGGCACGCACCGCCGGGCCCGCTCACCCGGGCCCCGATCGTCCTTGAGGACAACGTCTGGGTCGGTGCGCACGCCCTGGTCCTGAAGGGCGTGCGGGTCGGCCGTGACAGCGTCGTCGGCGCGGCGACGGTGGTCCGCACGGACGTACCACCCGGCGTCGTGGTCGTCGGCAATCCTCAACAGACGGTGAAGAAGTTCCATGACTGACGCAGCGCCCGCTTCCTGGCCCACGGACGGCCCGCCCTCCGGCACCTCGCGGGCCGTGACACTGACCGACCTGCTGAGGGTGCCGATGCACCGCTTGCGGTTGGTGGCGGCGGTCGCCCTGGTCGGTCTGCTCGCCGCGCTCAGCTACGTGCTACTGGTGCCGCCGGCGATGTCCGCGAGCGCCGTGGTCGCGGTCCGACCGGTGGTGACCGACGCCTTCACCCCCAGCGGCGCGGGCGCCGACCGCGCGGTCAACATGAACGTGGAGAGCGGCATCGCCACCGGCACCGAGGTGGTGCAGCGGCTCGCCGAGTCGGCCGGCGGTGACCCGCGCGACATCCGCGACGCGCTCGAGGTCGAGGTGCCCACCGGCGGGCAGATCCTGCGCTTCACCTACCAGGCGCGCGACGCGCACCGGGCCGTGGAGAGCGCCAACCTGGCCGCCGAGGCCTACCTGAGCGTGCGCCGGACCATGTACGAGCAGCAGCGCGCCGAGATGCTGCGCTCCTACGACGAGAGCATCACGAAGGTCGTCGCCCAGCAGACCGCGTTGCAGAAGCGGGCGAACACCGCCAAGGACACCGCGGCCGGCGACGCGCTGGTGGCCGAGCTGGCCGGGATCAACAACCAGCTCACCCAGCTCAACGCCGCCCGTACCGAGATCGCGGCCGTCGACGTCAACCCCGGCTGGGTCACCCAGACCGCCGAGAAGGCGCTGGTCACCTCCGCCGGGCACCGGCCGCTCTACCTGGTCGCCGGCCTGCTCGGTGGCGCCCTGGTCGGCATCGTGCTGGCCTACCTCTGGGAGTCGACCGACCGGCGGGTCCGCTCGGTCGCCGACGGCCGGGAGGCCTCCGGCCTGCCGTTGCTCGGCACGGTGCGCCGACCGGCGTTCCGGGGCAGCCCCCGGGCGGTCGACGCCGACATCCGGTACGTGGCGATGGCGGTCGCCGAGCGGGTCCGTCAGCCCGCCCGGGTGGCGCTGCTCAGCGCCCGGGAGGACGCCACAGCGCTCACCGCCGGCCTCGCGGTGGCGCTCGCCGTCGACGGGCGGGAGGTCTTCGTCGCCGACGACAGCGGCCGGATCGAGCGGCTGCGAGCCAGCGTGCTCGCCGACCGGGGGCGGCTGCCCATCGACCCGTCCCGGCCGCTGGTGCCCAAGCCCCGACCCGCCGGCAGCACACCGGCCGCTGGTGCCACCACTGACAGCGCACCCGCCCGCCGGCCCTCCCCGCACCCGCCCGGTGCCCGCCCGTCCACCGACCCGGACGCCACGCTGACCCTGCCGCGGGTGTCGTCCGCCCGCCCGGAGAACAATCGCGTCGTCGCCCCCGACGAGGTTGCCGTGGGAGTGGGCAGTGTCCGGTTCGGCACCTGGCGCCAGGGCGCCGACCACGGTCTGGTCCTGTTCAACGCCCCTCCGGCGGAGTCCGACGAGCGTGGCGTGGCCGTCGCCCGGCAGGGCAGCGCGGTGGTGGTCGTCGAGCGGGACCGCACCCGGCAGAGCGACCTGCGACGCCTCGTGGAGCGGCTGCGCGCCGCCGGCGTCACCCCGCTGGGTTTCGTGCTCACCCGAAACGGCCGGGCCTGAGCGTGTCGGTGACCCGCGCCCCGGCGACCGAACCACCGACCGGAGGCGCTCCGGAGCAGGCCGTGCCGCTGCCGCCGTCCGCGCCACCGCAGCTGCCGCTCTGGCCGTTGACGATGATGTTCGGCCTGGTGCCACTGTGGTGGCTGCTCGGTGCGTTCTACCTCGGCTGGCCGCTCTTGGGCGCGCTGCTGTTCGCGTTGCTGCTCACCCGGGGGCGGGTGCCGCTGCCGCCGGCCGCCGGCATCTGGCTGCTCTTCCTCGCCATCGTGGTGGTCAGCGCCACCCAACTGTCGTCGCCCGCCTCGCTGCTCACCTTCGCCCTGCGCCTGGCCTTCTACCTGACCGCGCTGGTGGTCGGCGTCTACGTCTACGCCGCCGCCCGGGAACGCGCCAGCCTGGTGGCGGTGCTCACCCCGCTCTGCGCGTTCTGGTTCGGGCTGGTCGCGCTGGGCTGGCTCGGGGTGCTGGTGCCCCGGCTGGCCATGACGACCCCGATGGAGGTGCTGCTGCCCGGCGGGGTGGCCGGCACCCCGTTCATCCAGGACATGGTGCACCTCACGACCGCGGAATACAGCGCCCGCTCGCTGAACCCGATCTACCGGCCGGCGGCGCCGTTCGCGTACACCAACAACTACGGCAGCGCGTACGCCATGACCCTGCCCTGCGTGGTGGCCTTCGCCATGCTGCGCCCGCGCGGGTTGCTGCGCTGGGCGCTGCTGGCGTCGCTGCCGCTGTCGCTGGCACCGGCGTTCCTCACCCTCAACCGGGCGATGTTCCTCAGCCTCGGCGCCGGGCTGGCGGTGCTCGGGGTGCGGGCCAGCCTGCGCGGCAACGTCCGGGTGGCCGCGTCGATCGTCGGGGTGGTGGTGATCGGCGGGCTGGCCACACTGTTCATTCCCATCACCGAGTTGATCAGCAGGCGGGTCGACTCCAGTGACACCAACACCGACCGGCTCTCGCTCTACACCGAGGTGATCCGCCGGGTGCAGGAGTCACCGTGGTTGGGCTACGGCGCTCCGGTGAACGTCGACACCGTCTCGGCGGCCGCGCCCATCGGCACCCAGGGGCAGTTGTGGATGGTGCTGTTCAGCCATGGCGTACCCGCGCTGCTCTGCTTCCTGGCGTGGTTCGTGGCCGCCGCGTTGATCTGCGCGCGGGCGACATCGGCGGCCGGGCAGTGGTTGGCGGTGGTGCCGGTGGTCTGCCTCGTGCAGATCCCGTTCTACGGCATGGCGAACCAGAACCTGGCGGTCGCGTTCTTCGCTGTCGCCTTCGCGATGGCGCTGACCGAACGCGAACGGCTGACCCGGTTGGTCGGGGCGTCGCCGGCGGCCCCGCGCACCGCGACGGTGCCCGCGTGACCGCCGCCACCCGACCACCGGCCGGCGCCGACGAGGGCCGGCCGTCGTTCGGCCCCGCCCAGGACCAGGCCACACCGTCGCCCGCCGGGGACGTCGGCGCGGCCGAGACCCGCCGCAGCGCGCGCAGCGGGGTGGCCGGACTGCTGGGCGCGGCCACCAGCGGGTTGTTCGGCTTCGTGCTGGCCGTCGTGATCACCCGGGGGTACGGCACTGCCGGCGCGGGCGCGTTCTTCGCCGCGATCGGTGTCGTCACCGTGGCCACCGCGATCTGCACCCTCGGCGCGGAGACCGGTCTGATGTGGGCGCTGCCCCGGCGCACCGCCGGTGTGCGCGGCGACGCGGCCCGGATCCTCCCGGTGGCGTTGATCCCGCCGCTGCTGGCCGGGCTCCTGGTGGCCGGTGTGGGCGTGCTGGCCGCCGACGCGCTCGCGCCCCGGCTGCTGGAGGGCTCCGGCGCGAGCGGCGACACACTGCTCACCGTCACGTTCGCCGCGGTGCCGGTGGTGGTGGCGATGACCCTGCTGCTGGCCGCGCTGCGCTGCGTACGGCCCATCCGGGCGTACGTCGGGGTGCAGTTCCTGCTGCTGCCGGTCGCCCGCCCGGTGCTGGTCGGCGCCGCCGCGCTGGCCGGTGGTGGTCTGCTCGCCGGCATGACCGGCTGGTTGGTGCCGGCGGCGTTGGCGCTGCTGGTCTGCCTCACCCTCGTCGCCGGTCCGCTCGGGCTGGGCCGGGGGGCGACGCTGCGTCCGCGCCGCGCCGACTGGTCGACGTTCTGGCGCTTCGCGCTGCCCCGGGCCGCCTCGGCGGCCATCGACGCCGGCAGCATGTGGGTGGGGGTGCTGCTCACCTCGGCGCTGGCCGGGCCGGCGGACGCCGGCGTGTTCGGGGCCGTCGGCCGGTACGTGCTGGCCGGTCAGCTGGCCATGCAGGGGCTGCGGGTGGCGGTGTCCCCGCAGTTGTCCCGACTGCTCGGGCGGGGCGAGCGGGCCGCCGCCGCGGCCGTGCACCGGCAGTTGACCACCTGGGGCCTGGTGCTGTCCTGGCCGGTGTACCTGCTGCTGGCGGTCTTCGCGTTGGCTTTCCTCCAGCTGTTCGGGCCGGAGTTCACCGCCGGTGTGCCGGCGATGACGGTGCTCGCGTTGGCGATGCTGGTCAACACCGGAGTGGGCAACGTGCAGAGCCTGCTGCTGATGGGCGGGCGCAGCGGCCTGCACCTGGTCGCCGCCGTGGCCGGGTTGACGGTGACCGTCTCGCTGGGCCTCTGGCTGATCCCCCGCTACGGCGCGACGGGCGCGGCGGTGGCCTGGGCGGCCGGGATCGCCACCGAGAACCTCACCGCCGCCGGGTTCGCCCGGTCGGTGGTTCGGGAGCCACTGTTCGACGCCGCGATGGTGCGTGCCGCGGTGGCCACCGTCGCCGGTGTGGGCCTGGCCGCCGGCGTCGGCGCACTGGTGGGCGGTCGCGGTCTGCCCGGCCTCGCGGTGGCGCTGGCGGTGCTGCTGGCCGGCTGCGTCGGCATGTTGACGTTGCCCCGGGTACGCGCCGGTATCCGGGGGACCATGAGGCAGATCCGTGGAGGGAACGACGCGGCCGCGGCCGCCGGACCCGCCCCGGCATCGACGAGAGGCAGGTGAGGTCCGTCGTGGTGTCCATGCGTGACCGGGTCAAGCAGTTGGTTCCGACCCAGGTGACCACCCGGGTGAAGGAGTCGCTCGTCGACTACGGCGTTCGCACCAGCGATCGCCGGCCGCTGCCGGACTTCCTGATCATCGGGACCAAACGGGGCGGCACCACCTCGCTGTGGAACTACCTCATCCAGCATCCGCTGGTGCCCCGGCTGTTCCCCGCGTGGAACACCAAGTCGGCGCACTACTTCGAGGAGCACTGGGGTCGCGGCGAAGCCTGGTACCGCTCGCACTTCCCGACCGAGCGGCAACGCGACGCCCTGGCCAAGCGGCACGGTGGGCCGGTCCGGGTCGGTGAGGCCGCCCCGCTGTACATGTTCCACCCGCTCGCCGCGCAGCGGGTCGCTGCGCTGATGCCGACGGTGAAGCTCATCGTGCTGCTGCGGGACCCGGTGGAGCGGGCGTACTCGCACTGGAAGGAACGCCGCACCCACGGCATCGAACCACTGGACTTCGCCGCCGCGCTCGCGGCCGAGCCGGAGCGTACGGCGGGAGAGCGGGAACGGCTGATCGCCGAACCGGAGTCGTTCAGCGAGCCGTACGACTGGTACACGTACCGGGCCCGGGGGCGCTACCTGGAGCACCTGGAGCCGTGGCTGGAGCGCTTCGACCGGCAGCAGATCCTCTTCCTGCCCAGCGAGGACCTGTACCGCGACTCTCGCGCTACCTACCGGCGCACCCTGGACTTCCTCGGTCTGCCGGCGTACGACCTGCCCAACTTCAAGGTCTACAACGATCGGCGTTCGGCGCCGTTGGAGCCGACGGTCCGCGCTGAGCTGACCGACTACTACCGGCCGTACAACGACGCGTTGCGCCAGCGGCTCGGGCTGGACCTCGACTGGGCGGACCGGGCGGCGTGACGACCCAGGCGGGCCCGGCCACCGACCCGCGCTCCCGGGTGGACGGCCTGGGTTGGGTGAGCCGCGCGGTCTTCCCGGACGACCGGGTCGGCCTGACCGTGGCGGGCGCCCCGCCGGCCGGTCACCGGGCGGTGGCCCGGTACGCGGTGGTGCCGTCGGTCGCCCAGGCCCGGTTCCTGGTGCCGTTGGGCGCGCCCCGGGCCGGGGCGGCGTCCCTGCTGGCGTACAACGCCCTGCGGCCACCAAAGGTGCGCGCGTTGCGGGCGGTGCTCGGCGGGTTGGCCCGGTTGGGTCGGGTGGGGCTCGCGCCCTTCCCGACGTTGACCGTCTCGGTGCCGGCCGGGGTGCCCGCCGCGGAGCTGCTGCTGAGCGAGCGGCTCTCCGCCGACCTGGGCGACACGCCGCTGCTGGCCGCTTTCGGGGTCCGCCCACCCGACCCGAACGGCAAGCCCACCCTGCAACTCTTCGACGCCGACGGGCGTCCGCGTGGCTACGCGAAGATCGGCTGGAATGACGCGACCCGTGCGCTGGTCAGCGCGGAGGCGGCGGCGCTGCGGGCGTTGCGCGCGGTGGCCGACGTCGCCGACCACCCGACGCCGCCGAGGCTGCTCGCCGAGGTGTCGTGGGCGGGCCAGGTGGTCGCGGTGATCGAGCCGTTGCCTCCTGCGGTACGCGGTGTGCCGGTGGACGACCCGCCACGGATCGCCGCGCTGCTCGCCGTCGCCCGGCGCGGCGGCCCGGCGGGCACCCCTCGTCCGCTGCTCGACTCGGCCTTCCTGCACCGGCTGGGCGATCAGGCCGGCCGGGCCGCAGCGACCGAGCCGGGCGGTGCGCGGGCGGTCGCCGCGGTCTGCGCGCTGGCCCGCCGGCACGGCGACACCAGTGTCGAGTTCGGTCACTGGCACGGCGACTGGGTGCCGTGGAACCTGGGCTGGCACGCCGGCCGGTTGGTCGCCTGGGACTGGGAGCACAGCGGGCCGGACGTGCCGGTCGGTTTCGACCTGGCGCACGACGCGTTCCAGCGCGCGCTCGTGCTGCGGGGGGAGCCGGCGGAGGTCGCCGCGTCGGCCGTCGACGGGTATCTGAGCCGGCACGGTGAGCGGCTCGGTCTCGACGCGGCGCAGCGCCGGCTCGTCGCCGACGCGTACCTGGTGGAGATGTGGTTGCGGACCTGGCGGCTGGCCGACGCTGGCGCGGGCTGGAACGCCGCACTGCATCCCGCACTGTTGGACGTCATCGAGAAAAGACATAGCGGCTGATCGGGAGGAATCGCGGCGGCGCAGGCACGCCGCAGAGTAACGACAAAATCGCAGGTGGTCATGACGATCGATGGACCTCGGACGTTCGGTGCGCCCGCACCACCTGCTGCGGAGATCGCCATCTCGGCCGGTCGCTCTATTCAACGACCGGGGATCGTGTGATCTGCTTCTGCCTGGCGTGAACTGAAATTCCAAGCGAACTTGTGGGGAGTCGCGTGGACACGAACAACGACGACAGTGGGGCACCGGTGCTGCTGCTGGTCGGCTCCAGCGGCGGGCACCTGGCCCAACTACTGGCCTTGCGGCCCTGGTACGAACGGTGGCGGCGCTGCTGGGTCACCTTCGACACCCCGGAGGCGGTGTCGCTGCTGGCCGGCGAGGACCTGGTGCCGGCACACCACCCGACCACCCGCAACGTGCCGAACCTGCTGCGCAACGCGCTGCTGGCCTGGCGGGTGCTGCGGGCGCGGCGGGTCGCCGCCGTGGTCACCACCGGCGCCGGGGTGGCGGTGCCGTTCGTGGTGCTGGCCCGGCTGCGGCGCATCCCGACCGTCTACATCGAGGTGTACGACCGGATCGACACCCCGACGCTCACCGCCCGGCTCTGCCGGCCGTTCCTGTCCGCGATGCTCGTGCAGTGGGACGAGCAGCGCCGGCAGTACCCCGAGGCGACAGTCGTCGGGACGCTGCTGTGACGGGGGAGACGGGCACCGCCCGACGTCCGCAACCGCAGCCGAGCACCGAGGCGGCCCGCCTGCCGCGCCAGCGCGACAGCTCGGCGGTCGCCCAACTGCGACTGCTGGTGGCGGTGGGCACCGACAAGCACCCCTTCGACCGGCTCGTGGACTGGCTGGCGCAGTGGCACACGCAGGCCGCCGGCCCGATCGGGCTGACCGTCCAGCACGGGCACACCCGCGCGCCCCAGGTGCCCGGCGCGGTGGCGTTCCTCGGTCACGACGCGTTGCAACAGGCGATGAGCGACGCGCACCTGGTGGTCTGCCACGGTGGCCCGGCGACCATCCTGGAGGCCCGCCGGCACGGCCACCTGCCCATCGTGGTGCCCCGCGACCCGGCTCGCGGTGAGCACGTCGACAACCACCAGCTTCTCTTCGCCCGCCGGCTCGGCGCCGCCGGGCTGGTGGCGCTCTGCGAGACCCGGGAGGCGCTGCACGACGCGCTGTCCGCAGGGGTGGCCGACCCGTCCCGGTACGCGGTGGCCGCCGACCCGCAGGCACACGAGGCACAACGGGCGGCGGTGGCCCGGGTCGGGCAGATCGTCGACGACCTGGTGGCCCGTTCGACCCCGCGCCCACCCCGGTGGCGGGCCTGGTCCCGGCCGCGTCCGGGTACGGAGGAGATTCGATGACCCAGCAGCCGAGCGTCAGCGTCGTGGTGCCCACCCGGGACCGCCCCGAGCTGCTGCGGGCCGCGGTGCGCGCGATCCTGGCGCAGGACTACCCGGGCCTGATCGAGGTCGTGGTGGTGTTCGACCAGTCCGCGCCCGACGAGTCGTTGACAGCGCTGGGCGGCGACCCGGCGCGCGTGGTCCGCGTGATCAGTAACACCCGTACCGCCGGGTTGGCCGGGGCGCGCAACAGCGGCACCCTCGCGGCCGAGGGTGAGCTGGTCGCGTTCTGCGACGACGACGACGAGTGGCTGCCCGGCAAGCTGGCCGCCCAGGTCGACGCGTTGGCCGGTGATCCGGCCGCCGAGTTCGTCTGCTGCGGCATCCGGGTCACCTATGACGGGCACACCGTCGACCGGGTGCTCGACAAGGACCGGATCACCCTGGACGACCTGTTGCGCGACCGGATGACGGAGCTGCACCCGTCGACCTTCCTGATCCGCGCCACCGCGCTGCGCGACGGGTTCGGGCTGGTCGACGAGGAGATCCCGGGCAGCTACGCGGAGGACTACGAGTTCCTGCTGCGGGCCGCGCGCAGTGCGCCACTGATCAACCTGCGGACGCCGTCGGTGCTGGTCCGCTGGCACAAGCGCTCGTACTTCGCGCAGCGCTGGGACACCATCTCGGAGGCGTTGCAGTGGTTGCTGCGCCGTTATCCGGAGTTCGCCGGTCAACCGGCCGGCGAAGCCCGGGTGGCAGGGCAGATCGCGTTCGCCCAGGCCGCCGCCGGCGACCGCCGGGGCGCGCTGCGTTGGGCCCGGCGCACCCTGCGCAGCAACCCCCGGGAGCCGCGCGCCTACCTGGCCCTCGCCGTCGCCGGTCGGGTGGTCCGGGCCGACGCGGTGCTGCGGACCCTGCACAAGCGCGGTCGGGGGATCTGAGCGCCGTCGACGGGCGCGGGGCACCGGACGCCCGGCTCGGCGGGCGGCGGCGTCCGCTGGGCGGGACGCCCCGGGGAGCGTGCCGCGCCGGTGGCGGGCCGTGACAGACTGACCGCTGTGTTGCGTTGGCTGACTGCAGGTGAATCGCACGGTCCCGCCCTCGTCGCGATGCTGGAGGGGGTGCCGGCCGGCATCGAGGTGACCACCACCGAGATCGCCGACGAGCTGGCCCGTCGCCGGCTGGGCTACGGCCGGGGTGCCCGGATGTCGTTCGAGCGCGACGAGGTCGAGCTGCTCGGCGGCCTGCGGCACGGCGTCACCCTGGGCAGCCCGGTGGCGATCCGGGTCGGCAACTCCGAGTGGCCGAAGTGGCAGACCGTGATGGCCGCCGACCCGGTCGACCCGGACGAGCTGGCCCGGCAGGCGCGCAACGCCCCGCTGACCCGCCCCCGGCCGGGCCACGCGGACCTGGCCGGCATGCAGAAGTACGGCCACACCGACGCCCGGCCGATCCTGGAGCGCGCCAGCGCCCGGGAGACGGCCGCCCGGGTCGCGGTCGGCACCGTCGCGAAGGCGCTGATCCGGCAGGCGCTCGGCATCGAGATCGTCTCGCACGTCGTCGAGTTGGGCCCGGTGGCCGCGAAGCCGGGGCTGCGCCCCACGCCGTCGGACACCGCCCGGATCGACGCCGACCCGCTGCGCTGCCTCGACCCGGAGGCCAGCGCCCTGATGGTCGCCGAGGTCGACGCCGCGAAGAAGGCCGCCGACACCCTCGGTGGCGTGGTCGAGGTGCTGGCGTACGGGGTGCCGCCGGGGCTGGGCAGCCACGTGCAGTGGGACCGCAAGCTCGACGCCCGGCTGGCCACCGCGCTGATGTCCATTCAGGCGATCAAGGGTGTGGAGATCGGTGACGGCTGGCAGCAGGCCCGATCCCGTGGCTCGGAGGCGCACGACGAGATCATCCCGTCGGCGACCGGCGTGCGCCGGGTCACCGACCGGGCTGGCGGGCTGGAGGGCGGCATCACCACCGGTGAGCCGCTGCGGGTCCGCGCCGCGATGAAGCCGATCTCCTCGCTGAACCGGGCGCTGGCCACCGTGGACGTCGCCACCGGCGAGCCGGCCACCGCCATCAACCAACGCTCCGACGTGTGCGCGGTGCCCGCCGCGGCGGTGGTCGCCGAGGCGATGGTGGCGCTGGTGCTCGCCGAGGCGGCCACCGAGAAGTTCGGCGGTGACTCGGTCACCGAGATCCGCCGCAACGTGGCCGGTTACCTCGACGCGCTGGTCATCCGCTGATGGCGCCGGTGGTCGTGCTGGTCGGCGCGCCCGGTTGCGGCAAGACCACCGTCGGGCGGGCGCTCGCCGCGACGCTCGGCGTGGAGTTCCGCGACACCGACATCGACATCGAGCAGATGGCCGGTAAGCCGATCCCGGAGATCTTCATCGACGAGGGTGAGGCGCACTTCCGTACCCTGGAACGGGCCGCCGTGGCCGCGGCGCTGGCCGCCGGCACCGGAGTGCTCGCCCTCGGCGGCGGCGCGGTGCTGGCCGAGGAGACCCGGGCCGCGCTGATCGGGCACCGGGTGGTGCACCTCTCGGTCGAGCTGCCCGACGCGGTGAAGCGGGTCGGGCTCGGCGCCGGCCGGCCGCTGTTGGCGATCAACCCGCGGGCCACCCTCAAGCACCTGCTGGACCAGCGCCGGCCGCTCTACGCCGAGGTGGCCACCGAAACGGTGATCACCGACGGCCGGGCGCCAGCCGAGGTCGTCGCCGAGATCGCCGCGCTCCTGCCCCGCTGACGCCAGCCGGTCGGTGCCTCAGCCGCCCGCCGGACGGCGGGCGGGGCCGTTGTCGACGAGTCGGAACGTGCTGGGTACCGGCCCGTCGGCTACCTCTTCGAGGATCAGGCCGTTGGTCTTGGAGTGTTGGAGGTACGCGGATCGGTTGCTGATGGCGTAGGCGTTCGTGCCGCTGGCGGTGATGGTGAAGCGTTGTGCGGGGTTGTTGGCGTCGCAGACGGCGCCCTCGACGGTGAGTGACCGTGCGTTGCCGAGGTTGGTGGCCTGCCAGCAGGCGGGTTCGTCGTTGGCGGGGTGGTTGTCCGCCCGGCCGTAGGCCTTGATCAGGTAGGCGTCGCCGCCGAGCGGGGTGGGGACGAAGAGTTGTCGGCCGCTGTCGTCGTCGACCTCGGTGAGTTGACCGTCGAGGGCGATGCCGCCCTCGGTGGCCTGCACCCGCACGATGGTGATCTCACGCTGGCCGCTGAGCACCGGGTCGATCGTGCCGGTTGGCGAGGACGGGGGCGCGGCGGACGTCGACGGGGTCGACGGCGGCGTCGTCGGTGCCGTGGGCGCGGAGGCGGACGGGCCGGCGGTCGTCGGGCTCGCCGCCGGCGGAGGCGGCCCGGCCGCCGGGCGGCCTACCGCCACGCCCACACCGAGCAGGCCCACCACCGCGACACCTACCGCAGCCGAGGCCACGTGACGTCGCCTGCGGTACGCGTCACCGCGTTGGCGGACCACCGCGGCGTCGGCGAGACGGCCGCGACGGGCGCCCTCTTCGGCGAGCGAACGCAGGCCATCGTCGAGGTTCTGCTCAGGCATCAGGGCTGCCCTCCGTCCATGACGTAAGGCTCGACGGTGGTGAGGTGCTCGGCCAGGGCCCGACGGCCGCGTGCGAGCCAGGTCTTGACCGTGTTGGGGGACGCTCCGGTCTCCGCGGCGATCTCGGCGACGCTGAGGCCCACGAGATGGTGCAGGACGATGACCCGGCGTTGGTCGGCGGAGATCTGGCGGAGGGCATGCACAAGTGCCACGTGGTCGGGGCTGATGGCGTCGACCTGCTCCGTGGTCGTATCCCGGCGGTGGGCGCGCAGACGGTTCGCGGCCTTGCGCCAGGCCGAGACGGCGATCCGGTACGCGACCCGGCGCACCCATGCCTCGGGGCTGTCGCACTCACGCACCCTGCTCCACCGATCCCACGCCCTGAGGTATGCCTCCGCCACGGCGTCCTCGGCCTCGGCATGATTGCCGATCATCGCGTACACCTGACCCAGCACCCGGCGGGAGGACGCGGTGTAGAAGTCGTCGAACTCGTGGGCGTTACGCATGTGCCCGTGTACTCCCGCCCTGCCCGGACCGTATCCGGGTGGCCCGTCCACCCAGCGCGCGGTCCCGGTGCTCGCCAACCCGTCGTCGACTGCCGTCAACGAGGATAGATGGCCTGACACACCCGAACACGTGCGGGTGGAGTGCTTGTGCCCGGGAGGGTGGCCGGGGCGCCGCCCTCCCGCGCCGTCGGGTCCGATGATGGTCAGCCGCCGGCTGGTTGGCGGGCGGGGCCGTTGTCGACGAGTCGGAACGTGCTGAGGAGCGGCCCGTCGGCGACCTCTTCGAGGATTAGTCCGTTGGTCTTGGAGTGTTGGAGGTACGCGGATCGGTTGCTGATGGCGTACGCGTTCTTCCCCTTGGCGGTGATGGTGAAGCGTTGCGCGGGGTTGTTGGCGTCGCAGACGGCGCCTTCGACGGTCAGTGGTTGGGAGTTGCCCGGGTTGGTGGCCTGCCAGCAGGCGGGTTCGTCGTTGGCGGGGTGGTTGTCCGCCCGGCCGTAGGCCTTGATCAGGTAGGCATCGCCCCCCACCGGCGTGGGGACGAAAAGTTGTCGGCCGCTGTCATCGTCGACCTCGGTGAGTTGACCGTCGAGGGCGATACCGCCCTCGACGGCCTGCACCCGCACGATGGTGACCTCACGCTCACCGCTGAGCACCGGCTCGATCGGCTTGGACGCCGCCGGCTTGGACGGCGGCGGGCTGGACGACGCGGACGCCGACGCCGACGCGGAGGCCGAAGCCGAGGTGGGGGTGGAGGGCCCGGCGGATGCGCCCGGGGACGCGGTGGGATCGGACTGGCAGGCCGCGAGAGCAGCGCCGCACGCCAGCAGCACCGTGCCGGTGGCCCATCTGGAAACCTTGATCATGTCCAACTCCTCACCCGCTGCCCGCATGTCCGCAGGCAGTCACCGTGGCGGCACGCCGTGGCTGATCGCCGACGCACCCCCAACACGCCTGCCCCCCACCGCCGGTTTCACGGCTTCGCGGAAACCTGGCGCGTCGGTCAGCCGCAGGCGATCAGGTCAAGCACGTCGGTGAGCGCCTTCGGCTCGCTGAGCATCGGCCAGTGCCCGGTGGGCAGCTCGTGCAGTTGACCGTCGGCCAGGCCGGTGAAGAACGGATGCTCCTGGCGGATCATCTGCCGCACCACGTCCAGCGGGAAGGTGCTGGCCACCAGCGCGGTCGGCACCGGGCGCCCGCCGGTGCGGCGGACCGGGTCGGTGGCGGTCCGCAGCGGCTGCGGGGTGGCCCGGGCGCGCAGCAGCGCGAGCGTCGGCTCGTCGAGTCCGGCCAGGTTGGTCGGGTCGGCGGCCGGGTCCCAGGCGGGCGGCGGCAGCAGGTGCCCGGTGCCGATCGCCTCGCGCAGCCGCTGCTGCTCCTCCGGCGGCACCGTGTCGAACTGCGCCGTGCCGTCCGGTAGCGGCCCACTCTCCACATAGACGACCCGGGCGATCCGGTCCGGGACGCGGTCCGCCGCCTGGGCTGCCGGCATCCCGCCGCCGGAGTGCCCGACCAGCAGGACGTCGCGCAGGTCCTCGACCTCGATCAGCCGGACGATGTCGGTGGTGTGCGTGTCCAGGCTGACCTGCGGCCCGGCGAGGTGGTCGCGTTCGGCCAGGCCGGTCAGTGTCATCGGATAGACCTCGTGGCCCTGCGACCGCAGCGCGATCGTCACGTCCCGCCACGCCCAGGCGCCCAGCCAGAACCCCGGGACCAGCACGAATGTCGCCATCTGTCGCTCCTTTGCTCGGTTACCGCTAGACCGTACGATCGAATCCGGACAGAATCCGCCCGGTTTGAAGGAGTGGCCCGTGTCACATCCCGCAGGTCGGGTGCTGGCCCTGCTGGAACTGCTGCAGACCCGGCACCGGTCGACGGCCGCCGACCTCGCCGGGCAGCTCGGGGTGGACGAGCGGACCGTGCGCCGGTATGCGACAACGCTTGTCGAGCTGGGCATCCCCGTCACCGCCGACCGGGGTCGCCACGGCGGCTACCGGCTGCACCCCGGCTACAAGCTGCCGCCGCTGATGCTCACCGACGACGAGGCGGTGGCCGTGCTGCTCGGTCTCGTCGTCGCCGAACGGGTCGGGCTCGCCACCGAGCAGCCCGCCACCGCCAGCGCGCTGGCGAAGATCGGCCGGGTGCTGCCGGCGGCGCTCGCCGACCGGCTCGCCGCCGTCCAGGAGCATCTGGGCTTCACCCTGCGTCGCCCGGAAGCGGAACGCGGACCGGCGTCGGGCACCCTGCTCGCGCTGGCCTCGGCCACCCGGCACCGGCAGCGGGTGGCGCTGGACTACCGCTCCTGGCGGGGCGAGCTGTCGCACCGCGAACTCGACCCGTACGGGTTGGTCTTCCACGCCGGCCGTTGGTACGTCACCGGCCACGACCACCGGCGCGGGGAGATCCGCACCTTCCGGCTGGACCGGATCGGCGCGGTGACGCCCGGCGTGGCGACGTTCACCGTGCCGGACGGTTTCGAGGCGGTGGCCTTTGTGACCCGGTCGCTGGCCGGGGTGCCGTACCGGCACGAGGTCGAGGTGGTGCTGGAGACCGACCTGGTTGCCGCCCGCCGCCGCATCCCGCCCAGCGTGGCCGAGTTGACCGTCACCACCGACGGGGTGCTGCTGCGGGCCCGGGCGGAGAGCCTGCCCGGGATGGCCGCGCTGCTCGCCGGGCTGGGCTGTCCGTTCACCGTGCGGCAGCCGGACGCGCTGCGCGTCGCGGTGGCCGAGCACGCCCGCCGGTTGGCGGACTGGGCGGCCCGGCCAGCAGGTGGACAGCCGCCGTCGCCGCGGCGTCCGCTGGACTAGGCTGCCGGCGATGGACGAGGTGACCCGGATTCCGGTCGGCGGCGAGCGGCCGTACGACGTCTTGGTGGGACGTGACCTGCTGGGCGCGCTGCCTGGCCTGCTGCCCGGCGCGACGCGGGTGGCGGTGCTGCACGCGCCTCCGCTCAAGGCCCTGGGGGACGCGCTCGGCGAGCGGCTGCGTGCCGCCGGCGTCGAGCCGCTGCCGATCGAGGTCCCCGACGCCGAGTCGGGCAAACACATCGACGTGGCCTCCGCCTGCTGGGACCGGCTGGGAGCGGCCGGCTTCACCCGTACCGACGCGGTGGTCGGGGTGGGCGGCGGCGCGGTCACCGACCTGGCCGGCTTCGTCGCGGCCTGCTGGTTGCGGGGGGTGCGCTGGGTGCCGGTGGCGACCTCGCTGCTGGGCATGGTCGACGCCGCGGTGGGCGGCAAGACGGGCATCAACACGGCCGCCGGCAAGAACCTGGTCGGCGCGTTCCACCCGCCGGTCGGGGTGCTGGCCGACCTGGCCACGCTGGACAGCCTGCCCGCTGTCGACCTGGCGGCCGGGTTGGCCGAGGTCGTCAAGTGCGGGTTCGTCGCCGATCCGACGATCCTGGATCTCGTCGAGGCCGACCCGGTGGCCGCCACCGACCCGCGTGCGCCGGTGAGCCGGGAGCTGATCGAACGGGCGATCCGGGTCAAGGCCGACGTGGTCGCCGGCGACCTGCGCGAGTCGGGCCTGCGGGAGGTGCTCAACTACGGTCACACCCTGGCCCACGCCATCGAGCAGAACGAGGGCTACCGCTGGCGGCACGGTCACGCCGTCGCCGTCGGTCTGGTGTACGCGGCCACGCTGGCCCGCCTCGCCGGTCGACTGGACGCGCCGACCGCCGACCGGCACCGGGTCACGTTGACCGCGCTGGGCCTGCCGGTGAGCTACCCGGCCGACGCCTGGCCGCAACTGTTGGCAGCGATGCGGGTGGACAAGAAGACCCGGGGCAGTCGGCTGCGCTTCGTGGTGCTCGACGGGCTGGCCCGTCCGGCGATGCTGGAGGGCCCGGACGACGCGTTGCTGGAGGCCGCCTACCGCGAGGTGGCAACCCCGTGAGGGTCTACGTGCTGAACGGGCCGAACCTGGGCCGGCTGGGCACCCGTGAGCCCGACGTGTACGGCGCGACCACCTACGCCGACCTGGTGGCGCTCTGCGAGACCACCGGCCGGGAGTTGGGGCTGACGGTGACGGTCCGGCAGACCGACGCCGAGCACGAACTGCTCGGTTGGCTGCACACCGCCGCCGACGAGGGCGCCGCGGTGGTGCTCAACCCGGCCGCCTGGTCGCACTACTCGTACGCCGTGCGGGACGCCTGCGCGATGCTGCGCGGGCCGTTGGTGGAGGTGCACATCTCCAACATCCACACCCGTGAGGAGTTCCGGCACCATTCGGTGGTGTCGGCGGTGGCGACCGGTGTGATCTGCGGGCTGGGCATTGACGGTTATCGCCTCGCCCTGCACCATCTGGCCACCCGCTGAGGGGCCGCCGGAAGCGGGGACCGACCGATTAGACGCAGCTAGTAGACTTCTCTGGTCTGTCCGCCAATTGATGATCAAGGCAGGAAATGGCCTCCACCAACGACCTCAAAAACGGCCTGGTACTCAACCTGGATGGCGAGCTGTGGGCCGTCGTCGAGTTCCAGCACGTCAAGCCCGGTAAGGGTGGTGCCTTCGTGCGCACCACGCTGAAGAACGTGCTGTCCGGGAAGGTGGTCGACAAGACCTTCAACGCGGGCACCAAGGTCGAGACCGCGACCGTTGACAAGCGCACGATGCAGTACCTGTACGCCGACGGCGAGGACTTCGTCTTCATGGATCTGGAGACCTTCGACCAGATCACCGTGCCCGGTGGCACCGTCGGTGAGGCAGCCAACTACCTGCTTCCCGAGGCGGAGGCGACCGTCGCCCAGCACGAGGGTGTGCCGCTCTACATCGAGCTGCCCACCAGCGTCGTGCTGGAGGTCACCTACACCGAGCCGGGCCTGCAGGGCGACCGTTCGACCGGCGGCACCAAGCCGGCGACCGTGGAGACCGGCGCCACCGTGCCGGTTCCGCTGTTCATCACCACCGGCGAGAAGATCAAGGTCGACACCCGCGACGGCCGTTACCTCGGCCGCGCCTGATGGCTGAGGGTGCCAAGCAGCAGATGCCGGCGCGCCGCAAGGCGCGCAAGCGGGCGCTGGATGTCCTCTACGAGGCCGACCTTCGGGACAAGCCTCCGGTGGAGGTGCTCGCCGGCTACGTGCAGCGGATCGAGCAGCCCCGGCCGGAGCACCTCGGCTACGCCGTCAGCCTGGTCGAGGGTGTCGCCGAGCACCTCGACCGGATCGACGAGCTGATCGCCAGCTACGCCGAGGGTTGGACGCTGGAACGGATGCCGGTCGTCGACCGCAATCTGGCCCGGATCGCCGTCTACGAGTTGCTCTACGTCGACGAGATCGACGACGCGGTGGCGATCAGCGAGGCCGTGGAACTGGCCCGGCAGATGTCGACGGACGATTCGCCGCGCTTCCTCAACGGGGTGCTCGGCCGGATCGCCGAGTACGCCACCCGCTGAGCGTCGCGCCGACGAACGCGGCAACACGAAGGGGCCCGTGCCGGATGGCACGGGCCCCTTCGGTGCAGCGGTGGATCAGGAGGCGAAGAACGCCCGAGGGTCGGCCACCAGCACGCCGTGCTCGGTGAGCCGCTCGATCAGACCCGACGGTGAGGCGTCGTAGACGATCGCGAGGGCCCGCAGGTCGTCGGCGCGGATGGAGAGCACCCGGCCGTTGTAGTCGCCGCGCTGCTGCTGGATGGCGCGGGCGTAGCGGGCCACGTAGGCCAGGTCCTCGGAGGCCTCGTCGTAGAGCCGCTCCAGGTCCAGGACAATCTTGCTGGTGGGCTCGTGACGGACGCCACTGCCGTCAGGCAGCAGCTCCGAGACGGGTACGCGGTAGAACTCGGCCAGCTCGGCCAGACGGGACACCGTCACGGCCCGGTCGCCACGCTCGTACGAGCCGACCACCACGGCCTTCCACCGCCCGTTCGACTTCTCCTCCACACCCTGCAGGGAGAGACCCTGCTGCTGGCGGATGGAGCGCAGGCGGGCGCCCAGAGACTTGGCGTATTCAGAGGGCATTCGGACACTCCCAGTGCTGCTCGGGGTTCTCCCGTCGATCGCTACGGAGCGTGACGGTACGGGGAATGCGACACGTGGTCAAGTGGTCGTGACCCTACCGTTGGGGAGCGTCCGGGAAGTTATCCCCTTTTCCGACGCCTGACCCGGTGGTCAGCAGCCGCCGTCCATCGGCCCGGTGACCACTGGTAACGTGGCGGAAGCCCCGGCCCAGGTCTGCTCAGCGGTCCGGCCGGAGGTGCCCGACATCCTTTAACGACCCGTCCCGTGAGGCGGGGAAGGAGGTCCGCCGTGGCATACCCACCGGCTGCCCGCTCGTCACCACCGCGACAACCCTCGGTGAAGGTGATCCTCGCCAGCGCCGACGTGCAACGCGTGGTCGACCGCATCGCCCACCAGATCCTGGAGAAGACCCAGGGCGCCGCGAACACGGTGCTGCTGGGGATCCCCACCCGGGGCACCCCGCTCGCCCGACGCCTCGCCGACCGGATCAGCACCTTCGAGGACGTCGTCGTCCCGGTGGGTGTGCTCGACATCACCCTGTACCGCGACGACCTCCGTCGGCACGCCACCCGCGCGGTGGGCCCGACCGAGCTGCCCTCCGGCGGGATCGACGGCAAACGGGTCATCCTCGTCGACGACGTGCTCTTCTCCGGCCGCACCGTCCGGGCCGCGCTCGACGCGCTCAACGACGTGGGCCGCCCGGCGTCGGTGCAACTGGCCGTCCTGGTCGACCGGGGTCACCGGGAGTTGCCGATCCGCGCCGACTACGTCGGCAAGAACATCCCGACCTCGCTCGCGGAGAGCGTGAAGGTGACGCTCGCCGAGATCGACGGGACGGACGAGGTCAAGCTGTACGGAGGAGCAAACTGATGATCAAGCATTTGCTCTCCGGCGGGGACCTGGACGCCGACACCGCCACCGAGATCCTGGACACCGCCGCCGAGATGGCCACCGTCGCCGGCCGGGAGATCAAGAAGCTTCCGGCGCTGCGCGGGCGGACCGTGGTGAACCTCTTCTACGAGGACTCCACGCGGACCCGGATCTCCTTCGAGGCGGCGGCGAAGCGACTCAGCGCCGACGTGATCAACTTTTCCGCGAAGGGGTCCAGCGTCACCAAGGGCGAGAGCCTGAAGGACACCGCGTTGACCCTGCAGGCCATGGGCGCGGACGCCGTCGTCGTCCGACACCCCGCCTCCGGCGCGCCGCACCGGCTGGCCAACTGGGTGGACGGGTCGGTGGTCAACGCCGGCGACGGCACCCACGAGCACCCCACCCAGGCGCTGCTGGACGCGTACACCATGCGGGCCCGGCTGGGTCGGCTCGCCGGCCTGTCGGTGGCGGTGGTCGGGGACGTGCTGCACTCCCGGGTCGCCCGCTCCAACGTGCTGCTGCTCTCCACCCTCGGCGCCAAGGTCACCCTGGTCGGCCCGCCGACCCTCATCCCGGTCGACATCGCGGGCGCGCTCGCCCCCGGCACCGACGTCTCCTACGACCTCGACTCCGTCCTGCCCAACGTGGACGTGGTGATGATGCTGCGGGTGCAGCGGGAGCGGATGAACGACTCCTACTTCCCCTCCGCCCGCGAGTACGCCCGCCGCTACGGGCTGGACGGGCCGCGGATGCGCCGGCTGCCCGAGCACGCGATCGTCATGCACCCCGGCCCGATGAACCGGGGGATGGAGATCACCCCCGAGGTCGCCGACTCGCCCCGCTCCACCATCGTCGAACAGGTCACCAACGGGGTCTCCGTGCGGATGGCTGTCCTTTACCTGCTGCTCGGAGGGAACAACCGGTGACCGCGTACCTGATCACCAGCGTGAGCGTCGTCGGCGCCGCGCCGACCGACCTGCTGATCCGCGACCGCGTGGTCGCCGAAGTCGGTCCCGGCCTGACCGCGCCGGACGCCACCGTCATCGACGGCACCGGCCTGGTCGCCCTGCCCGGTCTGGTCGACCTGCACACCCACCTGCGCGAGCCCGGCCGGGAGGACGCCGAGACCGTCGAGTCCGGTTCCCGGGCGGCGGCGCTGGGCGGCTACACGGCCGTCTGCGCGATGGCCAACACCTCCCCGGTGGCGGACACCGCCGGTGTGGTCGAGCAGGTCTGGCGGCTCGGCCGGGAAGCCAACCTGGTCGACGTGCAGCCGATCGGCGCGGTCACCGTCGGGCTGGCCGGCGAACGGCTGGCCGAGCTGGGTGCGATGGCCGACTCGGCGGCCCGGGTGCGGATCTTCTCCGACGACGGGCACTGCGTCGCCGACCCGAAGTTGATGCGCCGCGCGCTGGAGTACGTCAAGGCGTTCGACGGGATCATCGCCCAGCACGCCGAGGAGCCCCGGCTCACCGAGGGCGCCCAGATGCACGAGGGTGAGGTCTCCACCCGGCTCGGCCTGATCGGCTGGCCGGCGGTCGCCGAGGAGGCGATCATCGCCCGGGACGTGCTGCTCGCCGAGCACGTGGGCAGCCGACTGCACGTCTGCCACGTCTCCACGGCCGGCAGCGTCGAGGTGCTGCGCCAGGCGAAGGCACGGGGGGTACGGGTGACCGCCGAGGTGACCCCGCACCACCTGCTGCTCACCGACGTCAAGGCCGAGACCTACGACCCGGTCTTCAAGGTCAACCCGCCGTTGCGGACGGCCGCCGACGTCACCGCGCTGCGCGCCGCCCTCGCCGACGGGGTGATCGACGTGATCGCCACCGACCACGCCCCGCACGCGGTGGAGGACAAGGAGTGCGAGTGGGCGTACGCCCGGCCGGGCATGCTTGGTCTGGAGACGGCCCTCTCCATCGCGCTGGACGTGCTCGGTCCCCAGTGGGACCTGATCGCCGAGCGGATGTCGCGCACCCCCGCACGGATCGCCGGCCTCACCGGGCACGGCGTCGACCCCGCGCCGGGTGTGCCGGCGAACCTGACAGTGATCGACCCGGCTGCCCGCCGCACCATCGAGCCGGCGGAGTTGGCCAGTCGCAGCCGCAACACCCCGTACGCCCGCATGACGCTGCCAGGTCGCATCGTGGCGACCTTCCTGCGTGGCGAGCCGACGGTCCTGGACGGAAAGGCAACCAAGTGACGCGCAGACGTTCCGCGATCCTCGTACTGGAGGACGGGCGCACGTTCCCCGGTGAGGCGTACGGGAGTGTCGGGGAGACCTTCGGCGAGGCGGTCTTCAACACCGGCATGACCGGTTACCAGGAGACGCTGACCGACCCGTCGTACCACCGTCAGGTGGTGGTGCAGACCGCGCCGCACATCGGCAACACCGGCGTCAACGGCGAGGACGACGAGTCCGGCCGGATCTGGGTGGCCGGCTACGTGGTGCGCGACCCGGCCCGGATCGGCTCGAACTGGCGCGCCACCGGCTCGCTGGAGGACCGCCTCGCCACCGAGGGTGTGGTCGGCATCAGCGGGGTGGACACCCGGGCCCTGACCCGGCACCTGCGCGAGCGCGGCGCCATGCGGGTGGGCATCTCCAGCGTCGAGACCGACCCGCAGCGCCTGCTGACCCGGGTCCGCCAGGCCCCGCAGATGCTCGGCGCGGACCTGTCCGCCGAGGTGAGCACCGCCGAGCCGTACGTCGTCGAGGCGATCGGCGAGCACCGGTTCACGGTGGCCGCGCTGGACCTGGGCATCAAGCGCAACGTGCCGCGGCGGCTGGCCACCCGCGGGGTGACCACCCACGTGCTGCCGGCGTCGTCGACCATCGACGAGATGCTCGCCACCGGCGCTGACGCGATCTTCCTGTCGCCGGGCCCGGGCGACCCGGCCACCGCCGACGCGCCGGTGGCGCTGGCCCGGGAGGCGCTGCGGCGGGAGGTGCCGCTGTTCGGCATCTGCTTCGGCAGCCAGATCCTCGGTCGGGCGCTCGGCTTCGGCACCTACAAGCTGGGCTACGGCCACCGGGGGATCAACCAGCCGGTGCTCGACCGGGTCACCGGCAAGGTCGAGGTGACCAGCCACAACCACGGCTTCGCGGTCGACGTGTCGAGCCGCGAACAGCGGCTCGGCGCCGTCCAGGTGCCGGGTGCCGGTGTCGGCGCTGTCGTCCCCGACCAGGTGATCGACACCGACTTCGGCGGCGTTCAGGTGTCCCACGTCTGCCTCAATGACAACGTGGTCGAGGGGCTGCGGGCGATCGACGTGCCCGCGTTCACCGTCCAGTACCACCCGGAGGCGGCGGCCGGCCCGCACGACGCGGACTACCTCTTCGACCGTTTCGCCGAGCTCATCGAGGGCCGGAACCACAGCAAGGGGCGCAGCAATGCCTAAGCGGACCGATCTCAAGCACATCCTGGTGATCGGCTCCGGGCCGATCGTCATCGGGCAGGCCTGCGAGTTCGACTACTCCGGCACCCAGGCCTGCCGGGTCCTGCGCAGCGAGGGGATCCGGGTCAGCCTGGTCAACTCCAACCCGGCGACGATCATGACGGACCCGGAGTTCGCCGACGCGACGTACGTCGAGCCGATCACCCCGGAGTTCGTGGAACTGGTCATCGCCAAGGAGCGCCCGGACGCGATCCTCGCGACCCTCGGCGGGCAGACCGCGCTGAACACCGCCGTCGCGCTGCACGAGAACGGCGTCCTGGAGAAGTACGGCGTGGAGTTGATCGGCGCGAACATCGACGCCATCAACCGGGGCGAGGACCGCCAGCTCTTCAAGGAGATCGTCGCCAAGGCCGGCGTACGCCTGGGTGTCGAGGACCCGGCGGGCCTGGTGCCCCGCTCCCGGGTCTGCCACTCGATGGACGAGGTCGAGGCGACCGTCGCCGAGCTGGGCCTGCCGGTGGTGATCCGGCCGTCGTTCACCATGGGTGGCCTGGGCTCCGGTATGGCGCACACCCCGGAGGACCTGGCCCGCATCGCCGGTGACGGCCTGGCCGCCAGCCCGGTGCACGAGGTGCTCATCGAGGAGAGCGTGCTCGGCTGGAAGGAGTACGAGCTCGAGCTGATGCGCGACCGGCACGACAACGTGGTGGTGGTCTGCTCGATCGAGAACATCGACCCGATGGGCGTGCACACCGGCGACAGCGTCACGGTGGCCCCGGCCATGACGCTCACCGACCGGGAGTACCAGCGCCTGCGGGACCTGGGCATCGCCGTGCTGCGCGAGGTCGGGGTGGACACCGGCGGCTGCAACATCCAGTTCGCGGTCAACCCGGTCGACGGCCGGATCGTCGTGATCGAGATGAACCCCCGGGTGTCGCGGTCCTCGGCGCTGGCCTCCAAGGCGACCGGTTTCCCGATCGCGAAGATCGCCGCCAAGCTGGCCATCGGCTACACCCTCGACGAGATCCCCAACGACATCACGTTGAAGACCCCGGCGGCCTTCGAGCCGTCGCTGGACTACGTTGTGGTGAAGATCCCCCGGTTCGCGTTCGAGAAGTTCCCCGGCGCGGACCCGGAGCTGACCACCACGATGAAGTCGGTGGGCGAGGCGATGAGCCTCGGGCGTAACTTCACCGAGGCGCTGAACAAGGCGATGCGCTCGATGGAAACCCGATCATCTGGTTTCTGGACCACTCCCGACCCCGACGGCGTCACCCTCGCCGACACCCTGGCCGCGCTGCGGATTCCGCACGACGGCCGGCTGTACACGGTCGAGCGGGCGCTGCGCCTGGGCGCGTCGATCGCCGAGGTGGCCGAGGCGTCCGGCGGGATCGACCCGTGGTTCCTGGACCAGATCGCCGCGCTGATCGAATTGCGCGCCGAGATCGTCGACGCGCCGGTGCTCGACGCCGACCTGTTGCGTCGCGCCAAGCGGGCCGGCCTGTCCGACCGGCAGCTCGCCGCGCTCCGCCCGGAGCTGGCCGCCGAGGACGGTGTCCGGACCCTGCGGCACCGCCTCGACGTGCGCCCGGTCTACAAGACCGTGGACACCTGCGCGGCCGAGTTCGAGGCGACCACGCCGTACCACTACTCGACGTACGACCTGGAGACCGAGGTCGTGCCGTCGGACCGGCCGAAGGTGCTGATCCTGGGCTCCGGCCCGAACCGGATCGGGCAGGGCATCGAGTTCGACTACTCCTGCGTGCACGCGGTTCAGGCGTTGCGGACGGCCGGTTACGAGACCGTGATGGTCAATTGCAACCCGGAGACGGTCTCCACCGACTACGACACCGCCGACCGGCTCTACTTCGAGCCGCTGACCTTCGAGGACGTGCTGGAGGTCTGGCACGCGGAGGACTCGTCCGGCCGGGCGGCCGGCGGGCCGGGGGTGGTCGGGGTGGTCGTGCAGCTCGGCGGGCAGACCCCTCTGGGGCTGGCGCAGCGGCTCAAGAATGCCGGTGTGCCGATCGTCGGCACCTCCCCGGAGTCGATCCACCTGGCCGAGGAGCGGGGCGCGTTCGGCGCGGTGCTGGCCCGTGCCGGGCTGCGCGCGCCGTCGCACGGCATGGCCACCTCGTACGACGAGGCGAAGGCCATCGCCGACGAGATCGGCTACCCGGTACTGGTCCGGCCGTCGTACGTGCTGGGCGGGCGGGGCATGGAGATCGTCTACGACGACCCGACGCTGCGCGACTACATCGGTCGGGCCACCGACATCTCCCCGGACCACCCGGTGCTGGTGGACCGGTTCCTCGACGACGCCATCGAGATCGACGTGGACGCGCTCTGCGACGCCGACGGCGAGGTCTACATCGGCGGGGTGATGGAGCACATCGAGGAGGCCGGCATCCACTCCGGCGACTCGTCCTGCGCGCTGCCGCCGATCACCCTCGCCGGCTCGCACCTCGCGGAGGTGCGCCGCTACACCGAGGCGATCGCCCGGGGCGTCGGCGTGCGCGGCCTGCTCAACGTGCAGTACGCCCTCAAGGACGACGTGCTCTACGTCCTGGAGGCCAACCCGCGCGCGTCGCGGACCGTTCCGTTCGTCTCCAAGGCCACGGCGGTGCCGCTGGCCAAGGCGGCGGCGCGGATCGCGCTCGGGGCGAGCATCGCCGAGCTGCGCGCCGAGGGCCTGCTGCCGGCCACCGGGGACGGGGGCACGATGCCCGCTGACGCCCCGGTCGCGGTGAAGGAGGCGGTGCTGCCGTTCAAGCGCTTCCGGACCCGCGCGGGCAAGGGGATCGACTCGCTGCTCGGCCCGGAGATGAAGTCGACCGGCGAGGTGATGGGCATCGACACCAACTTCGGGCACGCCTTCGCCAAGAGCCAGTCGGCCGCGTACGGGTCGTTGCCGACCGCCGGGAAGATCTTCGTCTCGGTGGCCAACCGCGACAAGCGCGGCATGATCTTCCCGATCAAGCGGCTGGCCGACCTGGGCTTCGAGATCGTCGCCACCGCCGGCACGGCCGAGGTGCTGCGCCGCCACGGCATCGCCTGCGAGCAGATCCGCAAGCACTACCAGGCCGGCGCGGGCGACGACGCGGTGTCGCTGATCGGCGGCGGCCACGTGGCGCTGGTGATCAACACCCCGCAGGGGTCCGGTGCCAGCGCCCGCTCGGACGGCTACGAGATCCGCAGCGCGGCCGTCACCGCGGACATCCCGTGCATCACCACCGTTCCCGGCGCGGCGGCGGCGGTGATGGGCATCGAGGCGCGGATCCGCGGCGACATGCAGGTCCGGCCTCTGCAGGACCTGCACGCCATCCTGCGGGCGGCCCAGTGACAGTGTTCGAGCGGGCGGTACGGCCGTGGTTGTTCCGGCTCGGCGGCGGGGACGCCGAGACGGCGCACGAGTGGACGCTGCGGCGGCTGGCGGCAGTGTCGCGGCGGCCGGCCGCGCTGGCCGCGCTGCGGGCCCGGTACGCGGTCGCCGCGCCGCGCACGGTGTTCGGGGTGCGCTTCCCCAACCCGGTCGGCCTGGCCGCCGGCATGGACAAGGACGGCGCGGCGTTGCCGGCCTGGCCGGCGCTCGGCTTCGGGTTCGTGGAGGTCGGCACGGTCACCGCGCACGCCCAGCCGGGCAACCCCCGGCCCCGGCTGTTCCGGCTGCCGGCCAGCGAGGCGGTGGTCAACCGGATGGGCTTCAACAACGCCGGTGCCGCCGCGCTGGCCGCCCGGCTGGCGGCGCTGCCGCGCCCGCTCGGGGTGCCGCTGGGCATCTCGCTCGGCAAGTCCAAGGTGACCCCGCTCGACGAGGCGGTCGAGGACTACCTCGCCTCGTACCGGGCGCTGCGCGGGCACGGTGACTACTTCGCGGTGAACGTGTCCTCACCGAACACCCCGGGTCTGCGGTCGTTGCAGGACCGCGCCCATCTGGACGCGCTGCTCGGCGCGCTGGTGGGGGAGAAGCCGGTGCTGGTCAAGATCGCACCGGACCTGACCGAGGCGGCGATCGCCGAGCTGCTGGAGGTCTGCCTGGCCCGGGGCGCCGCCGGGGTGATCGCCACCAACACCACCCTGTCGCGCGACGGGCTCGCCGGCGTCGACGTCGAGCGCGGTGCGCAGGCCGGTGGTCTCTCCGGTCGGCCGCTCACCGGGCGGGCCCGCGACGTGGTCGCCTTCGTGCACGCCGAGACCGGCGGCCGGCTGCCGATCATCGGCGTCGGTGGTGTGCTGGACCCGGACGACGCGGCCCGGATGTTCGATGCCGGCGCCGCCCTGGTGCAGCTCTACACCGGCTTCATCTACCGGGGCCCGGCCCTGGTGCGGGCCGCCGTCCGCGCGACCGCCGGGTCCGCGCCCCCGTCGACGGCACCGGACCCCGTCGCGGGCCGGTGACCGTAGCCAGCCTGGTGCTGACCCGGCGCAACCGGGGTGCAGAGCCCGCTCCGCGCCAGGGGCCCCTCGCCGGTTGTTGCCCCTTTGCTCTGCACCCGTGGACGCACCACCAGGAGCGCGGCGCCCGACCAGCGGGTGTCGCCTCCGCGGGTGCAGAGCAAAGGCGAACCACGTGCAAGGTGAGGGCGGGTCGGGCGACCGTGGCGGGCCAGACCGCGGCGCAGGGCCGCAGGGCCGTGGCGGGCCAGGCGACGGCGGCTGGGCGGTTCGGCCCGGCCGCAGGACGTCCGCCGTCCGGACCGTTCGAGGCACAGAGGAGTACGCGTGACACCTGAGGAGATCCTGGCCGCCGATCGGGCCCACGTCTGGCACCCGTATGCCGCGCTGCCGCCGGCGACCTCGCCGTATCTCGTGCGCAGCGCCGAAGGGGTACGGCTCACCCTGGCCGACGGGCGGGAGCTGGTGGACGGGATGTCGTCCTGGTGGGCGGCGATCCACGGGTACCGGCACCCGGTGCTGGACGCGGCGGTGACCGACCAGCTCGGCCGGATGAGCCACGTGATGTTCGGCGGGCTCACCCACGAGCCGGCGGTGCGGCTCGCCCAAACGCTCGTCGAACTGACCCCGGACGGCCTGGAGCACGTGTTCCTGGCCGACTCCGGCTCGGTCAGCGTCGAGGTGGCGGTGAAGATGTGCCTGCAGTACCAACGGGCTGTCGGCCGGCCCCAGCGACGCCGGCTGGCCACCTGGCGGGGTGGTTACCACGGCGACACCTTCCACCCGATGAGCGTCTGCGACCCGGAGGGCGGGATGCACCACCTGTGGGGCGACGTGCTGCCCCGGCAGGTGTTCGCCCCGGTGCCGCCGGGCGGCTTCACCGATCCGCCCGACGACGCGTACGTGGCGGCGTTGGTGGAGACCGTCGAACGGCACGCCGACGAGTTGGCCGCCGTGATCGTCGAGCCCGTAGTGCAGGGCGCCGGCGGAATGCGTTTCCACCATCCGGGCTACCTGCGGGTGCTGCGTGAGGTGACCCGTGCGCACGGCATTTTGCTGATCTTCGACGAGATCGCCACCGGCTTCGGCCGGACCGGTGAGATGTTCGCCGCCGGGCACGCCGGTGTGACGCCGGACGTGCTGTGCGTGGGCAAGGCGTTGACGGGCGGGTACCTGACCCTCGCGGCGACGGTGTGCACCCCGGAGGTCGCCCGGGGCATCTCGGCTACCGGCGTGCTGGCGCACGGGCCCACGTTCATGGGCAACCCCCTGGCCTGCGCGGTGGCGAACGCCTCCATCGGGCTGCTGCGGGCCGGAGACTGGGCCGGCCAGGTCGCCAGGATCGGCGCCGGCCTGCGCGCCGGCCTGGAGCCGCTGCGGGGCACGCCGGGCGTGGCCGACGTACGGGTGCTCGGCGCGATCGGCGTGGTCCAGCTCGATCACGAGGTCGACCTCGGCGCGGCCACCGCCGCCGCCGTCGCCCAGGGGGTGTGGCTGCGTCCGTTCCGCGACCTGATCTACACGATGCCGCCGTACGTCACCGACGACGTCGACCTGGCCCGGATCGCGACCGGCGTCGCGGCGGCGGTGGCGGCCGGCTGAGTCGGCCCGGTGACCGGGTCGACGGTTACCCGGGCGGGGCAGCCGTCCGGACGAGAAGAGGGGAACACTCCCATGGAGAGCTTCGGAACCCGGCTGCACCGGGCGATCACCGAACGGGGCCCACTCTGTGTGGGCATCGACCCGCATCCCGGTCTGCTGGCCCAGTGGGGCCTTCCGGACGACGTGCACGGTCTCGACCGGTTCAGCCGAACCGTCGTCGAAGCGCTCGGTGACCGGGTTGCGGTGGTCAAGCCTCAGTCGGCCTTTTTCGAGCGATTCGGGTCCCGAGGTGTGGCGATTCTTGAGTCAACTATCCGACAGTTACGAGATGCCGGCTCGCTCGTTCTGCTCGACGTCAAGCGGGGCGACATCGGCTCGACGGTGAGCGCGTACGCCGCCGCGTACCTAGATCCATCCAGTCCTGTCTATGTTGACGCGGTCACCGCGAGTCCCTACCTCGGGGTCGGCTCGCTGGCGCCGATGTTCGAGTTGGCCGCCGAGCACGGCGGCGGGGTGTTCGTGCTGGCCCTCACCTCCAACCCCGAGGGCGCGGCCGTGCAGCGGGCCGTCACCGCCGACGGCCGGACCGTGGCGCAGACCGTGATTGACGAGATTTCCCAGCTCAACAGGGGTGCGTCCCCGCTCGGGAGCTTCGGACTGGTGGTCGGCGCGACCATCGGTGACACCGGTCACGACCTGTCCGGAGTGGGCGGCCCACTGCTCGCTCCGGGGCTCGGCGCGCAGGGTGCCGGCGCAGCCGATCTGCGTACCGTCTTCGGTTCCAGCCTCGCCTCGGTGCTCCCGTCGTACTCCCGGGAAGTGCTCTCGGCGGGCCCCGACGTGGGCGCGCTGCGGGCCGCCGCGGACCGCGTTCTGGTCGACTGCCGGGCCGTTCTGCCTGCCCGGTGACTGACTGACGGGTCGGTCACTCTACGGTGATCATGCGGCCCCCACGTTGCCGAAAGCTCCGTTGGCCGCTAGTTTTCCCCGCGCTGGGAACCATGGACCCCTTGGTTCACAGCGACACCACGTTTCACAGATGCGGCGGTGCGCCCCGCCCGCCGCGATAGGGACCTGAGGAGAACTGGTGCCGCTCCCGTCACTGACCCCCGAACAACGCGCTGCCGCGCTCGAGAAGGCCGCGGAGATCCGCAAGGCCCGTGCTCAGCTGAAGGAGCAGCTCAAGCAGGGCAAGACCACTCTCGGTGCCGTCCTCGAGCGGGCCGAGAGCGACGACGTCGTCGGCAAGCTCAAGGTGTCGGCCGTCCTGCAGGCCATGCCGGGCATCGGCAAGATCCGGGCTACCCAGATCATGGAGAAGCTCAAGATCGCCGACAGCCGTCGCCTGCGTGGCCTCGGCGAGCAGCAGCGCAAGGCACTGCTTGGAGAGTTCGCCGCCAACTGAACCTGGCAGCGTGTAGAAACAAGCAGTGAGCACGGATGACGAGGCGCGCCCGGCGGCTCGGCTCACTGTCCTGGCTGGACCTTCGGGATCCGGCAGGGAGAGTGTCGTCGAGCTCGTCCGGGCGCGTTCTCCGTCCGTGTGGATCCCGGTCGCGGCAACCACCAGGCCGCGCCGGGAATCGGAGATCGACGGGGTGGACCGCGTCTTCCTCGCCCCCGCCGAGTTCGATCGCCGGATCGCCGACGGTGAGCTGCTGGAATGGTCCCGGATCGGTTCCTACCGCCGGGGCACCCCGTACCCGCCGCTGCGCGCCCGGCTCGACGCCGGGCAGCCGGTGCTGCTCCCGCTCGACCTGCGCGGCACCCCACTGGTCCGCGCGCGCCTGCCCGATGCCCGGCTGGTGCTGCTGAGCCCACCCGGGTACGCCCCGGACGCCACGGTGGCCGCCACCGTCGAGCACACGCTGACCCACGACCACACCGAACGGGTGGTTGAAGAGCTGGTAGGCTTACTCGGTTCTTCTTATCCGGATCCGGCCTGGTCGCGCGTGCGCGGCTGACGGCCGGCCACCGTTGAGACTCAGCACCGCGTCCGCGCGGCTCGAAAGACGCAGAGGTTAATTCGTGGGATCCATCGCCAACCCCGAAGGCATCACCAACCCGCCGATCGACGAGCTCCTCGAGAAGACGACGTCGAAGTACGCGCTGGTCATCTTCGCCGCCAAGCGCGCGCGCCAGGTCAACGCCTACTACAGCCAGCTCGGTGAGGGTCTGCTGGAGTACGTCGGTCCGCTCGTCGAGACCACCCCGCAGGAGAAGCCCCTCTCGATCGCCATGCGCGAGATCAACTCGGGCCTGCTCACCGCCGAGCCGACCGACCAGCCGTAAGCCCCCGCTGGCCGATGTCCGCCTCGATCGTCCTCGGGGTCGGTGGCGGCATCGCCGCCTACAAGGCGTGTGAGCTGCTGCGACTCTTCACCGAATCCGGTCACCGGGTTCGGGTCGTGCCCACCGCGTCGGCGCTCCGGTTCGTGGGAGCGCCGACCTGGGCCGCGCTCTCCGGTCAACCCGTCGCCGACGACGTCTGGACCGACGTCCACGAGGTGCCGCACGTCCGGCTCGGTAAGCAGGCCGACCTGGTGGTGGTCGCGCCGACCACCACCGACCTGCTCGCCAAGGCCGCGCACGGCCTCGCCGACGACCTGCTCACCAACACCCTGCTGACCGCCCGCTGCCCGGTCCTGCTGGCCCCGGCCATGCACACCGAGATGTGGGAGCACCCCGCCACCGTGGCCAACGTCGCCACGCTGCGCTCCCGGGGGGTGCGGGTCATCGAACCCGCCGTCGGCCGGCTCACCGGCGCCGACACCGGCAAGGGTCGGCTGCCCGACCCGGCGGAGATCTTCGCCGTCGCCGTCCGGCTCCTGGCCCGTGGTGACGCGGCCCCCGCCGACCTGGCCGGTCGCCGGGTGGTCGTCACCGCCGGTGGCACCCGCGAGCCCCTGGACCCGGTCCGCTTCCTGGGCAACCGCTCGTCGGGCAAGCAGGGGTACGCGTTCGCCCGCGCGGCGGTCGCCCGGGGTGCCCGGGTCACCGTGGTCGCGGCGAACGTCGACCTCGCCGACCCGGCCGGCGTCGACCTGATCCGGGTGGGCACCACCGCCGAGCTGCGGGAGGCGACGGTCAAGGCCGCCGTCGACGCCGACGCGGTGGTCATGGCGGCGGCTCCGGCCGATTTCCGGCCCGCGACGTACGCGCCTGGCAAAATCAAGAAGTCGGACGACGGTGTCGCGCCCACCATCGAGCTCGTCACGAATCCGGACATCGCGGCGGAGCTCGGCCAGCGCAAACGACCGGAGCAGGTGCTGGTGGTGTTCGCCGCCGAGACCGGCGACGCCGAGGCCAACGGCCGGGCGAAACTCGCCCGGAAGCGGGCCGACCTGATCGTGATCAATGAGGTCGGTCCGGACCTGGTCTTCGGCGCCGACACCAACACGGTGACGGTCATCGGCGCGGACGGCTCGGTCAGCCGCCGGCCCGAGCAGGCCAAGGAGGCAGTGGCCGACGCCGTGTGGGATCTCGTCGTGGCGCGGCTGCCCGGCCGCTCCTGACGGGTGGAACAGGACGCGACCGATCCCGACACCGGCCGCAGTGGTGATTAGACTGCCGCGGAACGACCTCACACGCTTAGGAGTGCCGTGACACGCCGTCTCTTCACGTCCGAATCGGTCACGGAAGGCCACCCGGACAAGATCGCTGACCAGATCAGCGATGGCATCCTCGACGCGCTGCTGACCGAGGACCCCCACAGCCGCGTGGCGGTGGAGACCATGATCACCACCGGTCAGGTGCACATCGCCGGTGAGGTGACCACCAAGGCGTACGCCGACATCCCGACGATCGTCCGCCGGACCATCCTCGACATCGGCTACGACTCGTCGAAGAAGGGCTTCGACGGCGCCTCCTGCGGCGTCAGCGTCTCCATCGGCGCGCAGTCCGAGGACATCGCGCAGGGCGTGGACAACGCCTTCGAGCTGCGGACCGGGGCGTCGGAGAGTGCGCTGGACGCGCAGGGCGCCGGCGACCAGGGCATGATGTTCGGCTTCGCCTGCTCGGAGACGCCCGAGCTGATGCCGCTGCCGATCGCGCTCGCCCACCGGCTGGCCCGTCGCCTCTCGGCGGTGCGCAAGGACGGCACGATCCCGTACCTGCGGCCGGACGGCAAGACCCAGGTCACCATCGAGTACGAGGGGCTGCGCCCGGTCCGGCTGAACACCGTTGTCGTGTCCAGCCAGCACGCCGCCGACATCTCGTTGGACTCGCTGCTCACCCCCGACGTTCGCGACCACGTGATCGCCCCGGAGCTGGAGAGCCTCGGTCTGGACACCGACGGCTACCGGCTGCTGGTCAACCCGACCGGCCGGTTCGAGATCGGCGGCCCGATGGGTGACGCCGGGCTGACCGGGCGCAAGATCATCGTCGACACCTACGGCGGGTACGCCCGCCACGGTGGTGGCGCGTTCTCCGGCAAGGACCCGTCCAAGGTGGACCGGTCGGCCGCGTACGCGATGCGCTGGGTGGCCAAGAACGTGGTCGCCGCCGGTCTGGCCGAGCGGTGCGAGGCGCAGGTCGCCTACGCCATCGGCAAGGCGCACCCGGTGAGCCTCTTCATCGAGACGTTCGGCACCGAGACCGTGCCCGTCGCCTCGATCGAGAAGGCCGTCGGCGAGGTGTTCGACCTGCGTCCGGCCGCGATCATCCGGGACCTCAACCTGCTCCGCCCGATCTACCAGCAGACCGCCGCGTACGGCCACTTCGGCCGGGAGTTGCCGGACCTGACCTGGGAGAGCACCGACCGGGCCGCCGACCTCAAGTCGGCCGCGGGAGCCTGACCACCACCAAGCGCAGCGACCGGCGACCCGCGGATGGGTCGCCGGTCGCGCGCGTCTGCGTGGATGTCGGCCTGGCGCACCTGGACCGGCCGTTCGACTACCTGGTGCCGGCGGAGCTGGACGAGGTGGCGGTGCCCGGTACCCGGGTGAAGGTGCGCTTCGCCGGGCAACTCGTCGACGGGTGGCTGCTGTCGCGCGCCGACGACTCCGGGCACACCGGCCGCCTCGCGTACCTGGAGAAGGTGGTCTCGCCGGAGCCGGTGCTGGCCCCCGAGATCGCCCGGCTGGCGCGGGCGGTCGCCGACCGTTACGCGGGCAGCCTCGCCGACGTGCTCCGGCTCGCCGTGCCACCCCGGCACGCGCGGGTGGAGAAGGAGCCCCGCGACGAGCAGCCCACCCCGGCCGCCCCCACCAGGGCGGTCGACCCGCGCGGGTGGCGTGACTACCCGACCGGCCCGGCTATGCTGCGCGCGCTCGCCGACGGGCGGGCGCCCCGCGCGGTCTGGTCGGCGTTGCCCGGCGAGGACTGGGCGGCCCGCTACGCCGACGCGGTGGCGGCCACCGTCGCCGGTGGGCGCGGCGCGGTGGTCGTGGTGCCCGACGCGCGGGACCTCGACCGACTCGACGCCGCGCTCACCACGGTGCTCGGCCCGGGGCGGCACGTCAGCCTATCCGCGGCCCTCGGCCCGGCCCGGCGGTACCGGGCGTTCCTCGCCGCTCGCCGGGGCCAGGTGCCGGTGGTGATCGGCACCCGGGCGGCGATGTTCGCCCCGGTGGCCCGGCTCGGCCTCGTCGCCATCTGGGACGACGGTGACGACCTGCACTCCGAGCCCCGGGCGCCCTACCCGCACGCCCGCGACGTGCTGCTCACCCGCGTCCATCTCGCCGAGGCCGGCGCGCTGGTCGGCGGCTACGCCCGCACGGCCGAGGGGCAGCTGCTGGTGGAGACCGGTTGGGCGCGGGAGGTGGTCGCCGACCGGAGCACCGTGCGGGCGCGGGTCCCGGCCATCGCGCCGACCGGGGACGATCCCCAACTGGCCCGTGACCCCGGGGCGGCCACCGCCCGACTGCCCAGCCTGGCCTGGACGGCCGCCCGCGACGCGCTCCGCCAGGACCTGCCGGTGCTGGTGCAGGTGCCCCGCCGTGGCTACCTGCCGTCGATCTCCTGCGCCGAGTGCCGCACTCCGGCCCGCTGCGTGCACTGCGCCGGCCCGCTCGCGCTGCCCGCTGCCGGCGGCACCCCGGCCTGCCGGTGGTGCGCCCGGGTGGCGGCCGCGTACGCCTGCCCGCAGTGCGGTGGGCGGCGGCTGCGGGCCGCGGTCACCGGCGCCCGGCGCACCGCCGAGGAGCTGGGCCGGGCGTTCCCCGGCGTCCCGGTGCGCACCTCGGGGCGCGAGGAGGTGCTGACCGACGTGCCCGGTGGCGCCGCCTTGGTGGTGGCCACGCCGGGCGCCGAGCCGGTCGCCGAGGGCGGCTACGGCGCGGTGCTGCTGCTCGACTCGTGGGCCCTGCTGACCCGGGCCGACCTGCGCGCCGGTGAGGAGGCGCTGCGCCGCTGGCTGGCGGCGGCGGCGCTGGCCCGTCCGGCGCCGGCCGGTCGGGTGGTGGTGGTCGCCGACGGCGCGCTCGCCCCCGTGCAGGCGCTGCTGCGCTGGGACGCCGGCTGGTTCGCCGGCCGGGAGTTGGCCGAGCGCCGGGAGTTGGGTTTCCCACCGGCCGTCCGGATGGCGAGTGTCACCGGCCCGGCCGAGGCGGTGGCGGACCTGCTCACCGCGGCCCGGCTGCCCGAGGACGCCGAGGTGCTCGGGCCGGTGCCGGCCGAGGAGGGTCGGGAGCGGATGCTGGTCCGGGTGCCCCGGGCCCGGGCTGGCGCGCTCGCGGAGGCGTTGCACTCGGCGGCTGGCGCGCGGGCCGCCCGCAAGGCCGCCGATCCGGTTCGTCTCCAGGTCGATCCGCTGAGCCTGTTCTGAGCAGTTTCGGCCGGTGCCGGCGGTGGGGGAGCTGGCCCGCCGGGGGTGCCCTCGCACACCGCGTCCGGCAAACGGGTGGCGGCCGAGTGGTAGCATCGCCCGTCATGCCGAGGCGTACGACGGGCTCCAGGTCGCGAGGGGGCGTCAGCCGCGCCGAGCTGGAGTCGCCGCGGGATGGCGCGACGATGGCGGGAACGCGTCCGTCGGGCGCGAGGTCGATGATGTCAATGAGCCGGTGATCAGGGGTGGACCAGTCGTGACCGTTGGACAATCGATCGTCTTCAACGGCGACCTCGGCAGCGGCAAGAGCACCGTGTCGGTCGAGATCGCCAAGCGGCTCGGCATGCGCCGGGTCAGCGTGGGGGACCTCTACCGGGAGATGGCGCAGCAGCGGCAGATGACCGCGCTGCAGCTCAACCTGCACGCCGAGCTGGACCAGGCCGTCGACGGCTACGTCGACCAGCTCCAGCGGGACATCGCCGCCTCCGGTGAGCGCCTCATCATGGACTCCCGGTTGGCCTGGCACTTCTTCACCGACGCGCTCAAGGTGCACATGATCACCGAGCCGGGTGAGGCGGCCCGCCGGGTGCTCGCCCGGCCGTCCGGGCCGGCGGAGAGCTACGCCTCCCTGGAGGAGGCCAAGGCCAAGCTCCGTGAGCGCAGCGCGAGCGAGCGGAGCCGGTTCATCATCCGGTACGGGGTGGACAAGGCCCGGCTGCGCAACTATGACCTGATCTGCGACACCACCCGGGCGTCCGCCGCCGAGGTGATCGAGCACATCGTGGCCGCGTACGAGGGCACCCTCGGCGCCGAGGTGCTGCGGGACGCGCCGCCGCTGCTGCTGCTGGACCCGGCCCGGGTCTACCCGACCGAGGACATCGCCACCCTGCGGGGTCTGTGGGACACCGACTTCGTCGGTGGGGTGGCCGAGGCGGGCGACGAGGCCCTCGAACCGCTGAGGATCGGGTTCACCGGTGAGTACTTCTTCGTCGTCGACGGTCACCGCCGCCTCAGCGCCGCGCTGCAGAACGGGTTCTCCCTGGTCCCGGCCCAGTTGGTCGCCGAGGTCGACGAGCCGGTGGTGGGTGGGATGACGGCGATCGACTACTTCGCCGCCCAGGTGCGCCCCGGCCTGATCTACGACTGGGAGTCGGCTCACAAGATCCAACTGCCGCTGCCCGAGCCCGCGCTGCTCCGTGGCGACGCGGTGCTCGCGGGGGACCCCGGCGCCAGCGTCTGACCCGGCGTACGGCCGGGCCGACGCGCGGGGTACGCGCGCCGGCCCGGCCACCGAGTCGTTCGGCGGTCGCCGAGACGGCTCAGCCGAGGACGACGCCCGAGGCGCCGACGCCGGCCATGCCGGAGAAGATGTCCTCGTAGTAGAACCGCCAGGCGCAGACCCGGCCGGTGGGGCGGTAGCCGGTGCAGGCCGTCGACGTGAAGGTGTCGTCGATGGCGGTGTTGGTGCCGGTCGCCCAGACCTGGAGCGTGTTGGCCGCGTTCACGATCTCCACCGGGCCACCGCTGTCGCCCTGACCGACGGCGTTGGTGCGGGCGGTGTTCTCCGCCTGGACCTGGCCGCAGACCTGACCGAAGTCGCGCACGTTGATGCAGAGGTTGCGGGCCTTTACCTGGATCGAGCAGCGGGTGCCGGAGTACGCGCCGGAGGTGCACACCCAGTTGCCGACCTGGCTGGCCGACGCGCCGATCACCTGGTTGCTGAACTCACTGACCACGTTGCCGTTCGCGTCGGTGCTGTTGTTGAAGACCCGGCCACCCGAGCTGCCCGACAACAGCAGGGTGTCGGTGCCGGCGTTGCGGGTGCCGACGATGCCCATCGACTGCCCGGTCGGGTCGGTCGCGGCGTTGTTGATGTTGCCGCAGTGTGCGGCGGAGAGGATCCGCGCGGACCCGCCCTGGAAGACCCCGAAGCCGGTGGAGCAGCCGCCGCCGGTGGTGGCGTTGCGCCAGGCGGCGCCGCCCCACCACGGCGCGGTGTCGTCCCACCGGGTCGCGGGTGCGGCGGCGACCCTGGTCTGCACGGTCACCGGCACGCCGGCCATGGCCGTCGCGCCGAGCAGCCCGTCCTGGGTGCCGACGAGCAGGCCGGCGCCGTCGGCGCGCGGCCCGACCGTGGTGATCTCGTTTCCGGCCTTGGCCCGCAGCCGATCGGCGGCGGCGAGGAGTTCCCGCTGCGAGTACGCGGCGGGCAGCACCTTGGTGGCGACGGTGGCCCGGGCGGTGGCCACCAGGCTCGCCGGCGGCTCGCCCTTCCAGTAGACCTGGAGGTGGCGGGTGGTGGGGTCGGCGACGATGCCGGCGAAGCCGGAGTTCGGGCTGCGTTCGGCCACCTTCGTGATCCGGTCGGCGGCGGTGTTCATGCGCTGCTGCAACCGGAGCAGCTCCGACCAGGAGGCGAAGCCGCCGGGCACCGGTGTGCTGTCGACGAAGGATCCGGCGGTGGTGGCCTTGCCGCCCGGTGCGGCGGCGGCCGGGGTGGTGGTCAGGCCCGCGGCGAGCAGCGTGAGACCGATCGCGGTGACGGCGACGCGACGCAGCAGCGCCACCGGGCGTCGGGTGGTCGGGTGTGGACGGATCATCGGGTACCTCTTCCCCCAGGGGTCGTGGAGCGGGCCGTGCCCGCACCAGGACGGTGGCACCGGCGTCCGCGTCGCGGGGCGGATCCTGGACGGGACTGGACACCGCTGGACGGCGCCGGCCGGTGACGGTCCGCAGTGGAACTGTCATAGATTGGCAACTGTCTATCGATCGGCGAGTGGGCGGAATTACCCTGCCCGTGCGTATCCGGGGGGCCGGACGACCGGGGGTGGGGGGCGCATGTCTGACCAGTGGGTACCTTCCGGTCTTCATCAGACGTCACATGGGTCGCCGGGGGCGTTCGAGCTGGCCCGTGCCGCAGCCGAGGCGCAGACCCTGCCGGAGTTGGCCGGGGTGCTGCGCCAGCTGCGTCGGCGCGAGGCGCGGCAGCAGGGCGAGACCCTGCTGACGTACCGGCAGCTGGCAGCGAAGACCGGCTGGTCACGCGGGATCATCGGGGAGTACTTCGCCGGCAACATCCTGCCGCCGCCGGAGCGGTTCGACGTCCTCATCCGACTGCTCGGGGCGACCCCCGCCGAGCAGGGGGTGCTGGCCACCGCGCGGGACCGGATCGAGGAGTGCCGCCGACGCCCGAACCGGGAGCACGCCGCCACCGGCCGGTCGGTCGTCCGGGCCAGGGCCGGCGGCCCGCGCACCGCAACGACGTCCCCCCGGTTCCCGGTGCCCCGCCAACTGCCCCCGGCGCTGCCCGGGTTCGTCGGACGCGCGACGCAGCTCGCGCAGCTCGATGCCGAGTGCGCCGGGACCGTGGCGGGCGGCGACGACGCCGTGGCCCCGGTCACCGTCCTGACGTTGTCCGGCACCGCCGGGGTCGGCAAGACGACCCTCGCCGTCAACTGGGCACACCGGGTCGCCGATCGCTTCCCGGACGGTCAGCTCTACGTCGACCTGCGCGGGTTCGACTCCACCGGGACGGTGGTGACGGCCGTCGAGGTGGTCCGGGGCTTCCTGGAGGCCCTCGAGGTTCCGCCCGAACGCATCCCCACCCACCTGCCCGCGCAGGTGGGCCTCTACCGCAGCCTGCTCGCGGGCCGCCGGATGCTGGTGCTGCTGGACAACGCCCGCGACGCCGACCAGGTCCGGCCCCTGCTGGTCGGCAGCCCGAGCTGCCTGGTCCTGGTCACCAGCCGCAACCGGCTCGCCGGCCTGATCGCCGCCGACGGTGCCCGGCCGATCGGCGTCGACCTGCTCAGCACCGCCGAGGCCTGGCAACTGTTGGCCCGGCGGCTCGGCGCGGACCGGTTGGCGGCCGAGCCACAGGCGGTGGACGAGATCATCGAACGGTGCGCCCGGCTGCCGCTGGCGCTGGCGGTGCTCGCCGCGAGAGGCGCGGAGAAGACGGAGTTCCCACTGGCCGTGCTCGCCGCCGAGCTGCGGGCGGCACCGCGACCACTCGACTCGTTCGACGGTGGGGACGCCGGCACCGACGTGCAGGCCGTCTTCTCCTGGTCGTACCGGAGCCTCACCCCGGCGGCGGCGCGGCTGTTCCGGCTCATCGGCTGCCACCCCGGACCGGACATCGGGTTCGCGGCGGCGGCCAGCCTGGCCGGACTGCCCCGGGACCAGGTGCCCCGACTGCTGGCGGAGCTGGCCCACGCCCACCTCGTCACCGAGCACGCTCCCGGCCGGTTCGGCGCGCACGACCTGCTCCGGGCGTACGCGGCCGAGCAGGTCGAACGGCTCGAACCGGCGCCGGCCCGGCGGGCCGCGATCCGGCGAGAGCTGGACCACTACCTGTACACCGCGCACGCGGCGGCACTGCTGCTGCAACCGGGCCGTGATCCGGTCACCCTCGCCGCCGCGGCGCCGGGCGTGGTGCCCGAGGAGATCAGCGACCTCGCTGCGGCGCTCGCCTGGTTCACCGCCGAGTACCCGGTGCTGCTCGCGGCGGTGGCCCACGCGAGGCGGACCGGGTTCGACGGCCACGCCTGGCAGCTGGCCTGGACACTCGTGGACTTCCTGCAACGTCGGGGGCGGTGGCCGGACCTGGCCGTGGCCCAGCGCAACGCCCTGGCCGGGGCGCAGCGCAGCGGCGACCGACCCGGGCAGGCGAACGCCCACCGCGACCTCGCCCGGGTGCTGTCCCGGCTGGGTCGGGTGAACGAGGCGGCGAGGAACTACCGCCAGGCCCTGACGATCTTCGCCGAGCTCGGTGACCACACCGGGCAGGCGCGCACCCACCGGGCCTTCGGCGCGATGCTCGACGGGCTCGGGCGGCACGCCGAGTCGCTGGAGCAGAGCGAGCGCGCCCTGGCGCTGTACCGCAGCGCCGGCCACGTCGCCGGGGAGGCCAGCGCCCGCAACGCGGTGGGGTGGGCGTACGCCCAGCTCGGCCGGTACCCGCCGGCGCTCAGCCACTGCCGGGAGGCGTTGGCGCTGCTGCGCACGACCGGCGACCGGCACGGTGAGGCGAACACCTGGGACAGCCTCGGCTTCATCCACGCCCGGCTCGGCGAGCACCGGGCGGCGATCGACTGCTTCCAGCGGGCGCTCGGGCTGTACCGGCGGGTCAGCGACCGCTACGACGAGGCGGACACCCTGTCCCGGCTCGGCGAGAGCCGCCAGGCGGTGGGGGACACGGCCGGTGCCGCGCGCACCTGGCGGCGGGCCCTGGGCATCCTCGACGATCTCGGCCATCCGGACGCCGAGCGGGTGCGTGAGCTGTTGGTCCGGGCAACCCGGCGGTGACGCTGGGCACACCGGCGGTGGTTGATCGAGGTGCGCCGCCCGGAGTCCGGCCGGGCACTCCGTAGACTGGTACGGCACCGCTCGTCCACCCCGAAGAAGGAGCCGTCCCGCGTGACCGTCCAGCCCATCCGTCTGTTTGGGGATCCGGTGCTGCGCACGCCGGCCGATCCGGTGGTCGACTTCGACGCCGAGCTCCGTCGGCTCGTCGCCGACCTCACCGACACGATGCGTGAGCAGAACGGCGCCGGCCTGGCCGCGCCGCAGCTCGGTGTGAGCCTGCGGGTGTTCACCTTCGACGTCGACGACGTCCTCGGGCACCTGATCAACCCGGTGCTGGAGTTCCCCGACGAGGAGGAACAGGACGGCCCCGAGGGCTGCCTGTCGATCCCCGGGCTGTACTTCGACACCAAGCGCCGGCAGAACGTGGTCGCCAAGGGCTTCAGCTCGTTCGGCGACCCGGTGCAGATCGTCGGGACCGGTCTGATGGCGCGCTGCGTGCAGCACGAGACCGACCACCTCGACGGGGTGCTCTTCCTGGACCGACTGGACCCGGAGGGGCGCAAGGAGGCCATGAAGGCGATCCGCCAGGCCGAGTGGTACGACGCGGCGGCCCCGCCTACGGTCAAGCTCAGCCCGCACATCAGCGACCCCTTCGGTCTGGGGCGCTGACCCGGATGCGCGTGATCTTCGCCGGTACGCCGGCCGTCGCCGTGCCCGCCCTGGCCGCCGTCGCCGCCTCCCGGCACGAGCTGGTCGCCGTGGTCACCCGACCCGACGCGCCCGCCGGGCGTGGCCGCGGTCTGTCCCGCTCCCCGGTCGGCGTGTGGGCCGACGAGCACGGCGTCGAGGTGCTCACCCCGGCCCGCCCCCGCGACCCGGAGTTCCTCGCCCGGCTGCGCGAGCTGGAGCCGGACTGCGTGCCGGTGGTCGCCTACGGCGCGCTGGTGCCGCCGGCGGCCCTGGAGATCCCCCGGCACGGGTGGATCAACCTGCACTTCTCGCTGCTGCCCGCGTGGCGCGGCGCGGCGCCGGTGCAGCACGCCGTGCTGCACGGTGACGAGCTGACCGGTGCCAGCGTCTTCCAGTTGGAGGAGGGCCTGGACACCGGGCCGGTCTACGGCACGCTGACCGACGAGATCCGCCCCGCCGACACCTCGGGTGACCTGTTGGAGCGGCTCGCCGACTCCGGCGCCGGGCTGCTGGTCGCGGTGCTCGACGCGATCGCCGACGGCACCGCGCGGGCCGAGCCGCAGCCCGCCGACGGGGTGTCGCTGGCGCCGAAGCTGACAGTGGACGACGCCCGGGTGCGCTGGGGCGACCCGGCCTTCGCCGTGGACCGCCGGATCCGGGCCTGCACGCCCGCGCCGGGTGGCTGGACCACGTTCCGCGACGAGCGGGTGAAGCTCGGCCCGGTCGTTCCGGTGCCGGACGGCCCCGAGCTGAAGCCGGGGCAGTTGCTGGTGGAGAAGTCCCGGGTGCTGGTCGGTACGGCGACAGTGCCGGTGCGTCTCGGTGAGGTCCGCGCCGCGGGCAAGCGGGCCATGGGCGCGACCGACTGGGCGCGCGGCGTCCGGGTCGGCGCTGGAGAGGATTTCGCGTGACGGCACCGGAGGGAACCCGCCCGACGCGCTCCGGCCCGTCGGCCGGCCGGGGCGGGGACCGCCGCCCGACCCGACCACCACTGGACCGGCCGCGTCGCGCCGCGTACGAGGCGGTGGCGGCGGTGCACCGCGACGACGCGTTCGCCAACCTGGTGCTGCCGACCATCCTGCGCGAGGAGGGGCTGTTCGGTCGGGACGCGGCCTTCGCCACCGAGCTGACCTACGGCACCCTGCGCAACCTGGGCACGCTGGACGCGATCCTGACCGACGCGGCCGGCCGGGACGTGGCCCGGATCGACCCGCCGGTCCGTGACGCGTTGCGGCTCGGGGCGTACCAACTGCTGCACACCCGGGTGCCGGCGCACGCCGCTGTCTCGTCCACGGTGGACCTGGTCCGTTCGGTCGCACCGGGGGCCACCGGCTTCGCCAACGCGGTGCTGCGTGAGGTGTCCAGCCGGGACGCGGACGCCTGGGTGGCGAAGCTCGCCCCACCGATGGAGACCGACCCGGTCGGGCACCTCGCGTTGGCGTACAGCCATCCGCAGTGGATCGTGCGGGCCTTCTCCGAGGCGCTCGGCGGCGACCTGGGGGAGACGGCCCGCCTCCTGATCGAGGACAATGAGCGCCCGCCGGTGCACCTGTGCGCCCGGCCCGGCCTGATCGACCCGATCGAGCTGGCCGACCAGGTCGGCGGCGCGCCCGGCGCCTTCTCGCCGTACGCCGTCTATCTGCCCGGCGGCGCGCCGGGTGACATCCCGGCGGTGGCCGACGGCCGCGCCCACGTCCAGGACGAGGGTTCGCAGTTGGTGGCCGCCGCGCTGGCCGCCGCTCCGTTGGACGGCCCGGACGGCCGGTGGCTGGACCTGTGCGCCGGCCCGGGCGGCAAGGCCGGGCTGCTGGGTGCCCTGGCGGCGCAGCGGGGTGCCCGGGTGACAGCGGTGGAGGTGGCCGAGCACCGCGCCCGGCTGGTCTCGCTGGCCACCCGGGACCTGCCGGTGGCCGTGCTGACCATGGACGGCCGGGATGTCGGCAGCGACCCGAAGGTGCCGGAGCAGCACTTCGACCGGGTGCTGGTGGACGCGCCGTGCACGGGGCTGGGCTCGCTGCGTCGTCGGCCGGAGTCGCGCTGGCGTCGCCAGCCGTCCGACCTGCCGCCGCTGACCCGGCTGCAACGGGAGTTGCTCGGCGCGGCGCTGCGGGCGGTCCGCCCGGGCGGCCTGGTCGCCTACGTCACCTGCTCGCCGCACACCGTCGAGACGCACGTGACGGTGACCGAGGCGGCCCGCCGCAGCGGGGTTCCGGTGGACTTCGTGGACGCCCGGCCGCTGTTGCCGGCCGGCATGCCCGGTCTCGGCGACGGGCCGACCGTGCAGCTGTGGCCACACCGCCACGGCACCGACGCGATGTTCCTCGCCGTCCTGCGCCGGGGCTGATCCGACCCACACGTCCGGCCGGTCACCCGACCGGCCGGACGCCGTGTGGCCTAGGTGACCGGAAGGCCCTTGGTGCCGGCGTTCTTCATCGACCGGGTCAGGTTCCGGTCGGAGATCCAGAGGAAGCACTGCACGCCCCGGTTGCCGTTGCGCCACTCCTCCTCGTACGGCTGGTAGTAGATCGTCCCGGCGCGGAAGTCCAGCTGGGAGTTGTCCGGAACCTTGGCGTACTTGGCGATCATCGTCTGGCAGGCCCGGTGGGTCCGCTTGACGTCGCTGGTGAACTTGGCGTAGCTGACGTCCGGGGCCTGCCAGACGCCGACGAACTCGGCGTGGTGCTTGGCGGTGCAGGAGACCGGCACCATCTCGTCGATGTCGTCCTTGACCATCTTCGGGTTGAAGCAGCGGTACGCCAGCGGGGCCGCGCCGGACAACGCGCCCCGGAGGCTGCCGGTGCGCAGGTCGACGGCGGTGTCGTCGATGCTGGCGATCTCGGTGACGTCGCAGCGGTACCAGCGGGCCCCGCCCGACCAGGCCTGCGGCGACGGCAGCACGACGGTCAGGCCGAGCCGCCCGGAACGCCAGTCGGCGCCGACCGCCTTGTTGACCGCGGTGTCGCACCCGGCCTGCGCGGCCCGCATGCCGGCCGAGCCGGGCTGCGGGGGCGCGCCGCCGTCGGCGCCCGGGCCGGTGAGGGTGCCGACGTGCATGGTCTCCACCCGGTGCGCCTCGGCGCACGGCGTCGGGTTGTAGCCGGTCAGGAAGCCGACCTGCTGGGAGCTCTGGTGGCAGACGTCGGCGGCGGGGACGAACTGTTGCGCCGCGACGGGCGCCGGCCAGTCGTCGGTGAGGTCACTGTCGACTCCGGCGGGTGCGCCGCACCCGGCCAGCGCCAGGGCCAGCGCCCCGCCTCCGGCCAACGCCGCCAACCACCGTCGCATCCCGACCTCCCGCCGCCGGTGGCCCCCGACCGGACCCAACCGGTCGGTAGCGCCACGGCGCAGCAGCATACGGCACCGATGCTCAGATCGCGGGCAGTCCCTCGGGGCCGACGCCGCGCATCGAGCGGGTGAGTTTGCGGTCGTCGCTCCACAGGAAACAGCGCACGCCACGGTCGCCCTCCTCCCACTCCCGCTGCGAGGGTGGGTAGTAGATGGACCCGGCCCGGTACGGCAGCTCGCTGTTGTTGGGCACCGCCGCGTACTCGGCGATCAACGCCATGCAGCGCTGGTGCGCCTGCTCGGCGGATTTGGTGAACTCCGCCCAGCTGATGTCCCGCTCCTGGTAGACACCGACGAACTCGGCGCGGTGCGGCTCGGTGCAGAGCACCGGCGCCATGTAGTTGAGGTTGTCGCCGATCAGCTTCGGGTCGAAACACCGGTGCGTCAGGGGCGCGTCGCCGATCAACGCCCCACGCAGGCTGCCGGTGCGGTTCACCGGGCGGGTGTTGTCGATGCTGCCCGTCTCGCTGAGGTCGCAGCGGAACCAGCGGGCGCCACCGGCCCAGGCGGGCGCGGACGGCAGCGCGAGGGACAGCGCGAGGCGGGCGGTGTGCCAGTCACCGCCGAGCACCTCGCGGGCCCGCTGGTCGCATTCGGCGCGGGCCGTGCGCAGCGCCGACGATCCGGGCTCCGGTCGGGTCTCGGTCAGCGCGTCGGGGCCGACGAAGGTGCCGACGTGGATGGTCTCGGCCAGGTGGTTGCGCGCGCAGTCCACCGTCTCGTACGTGCTGGCCTGCACGACGGTGGCGATCCGCGGCAGGCAGGTGTCGGTGGCGGGGGTGAACGGCTTGGGCACCCGCAGCGTCGGCCAGTCGTCGGTGAGATCACCGTCCGCGCCCCGGGCCGGCGTGCAGCCGGTCAGCAGCAGCATCGTCGTGACGCCAGCCAGCACCAGCGCTGGAAGCCACCGTCGCATCGTCTGCCCTCCCGGGAGCTGGCGGCCGGTCACCGCGCCCCGCGGCGAGACCCCGGCGGGCGTGCAGCCTACGGCACCGTCCCGCTTGGAGTGTCGTCGCGTTTCCGTCGTTCGGCCAGCCGCCGATGTCTGTTCGTCCGGATTCAGGAATCCGGAGCGTCCAATTCTGCACCACTGGTCACTGCTGGGTCACAGCGCGTCGGAGTTGGTGCCGCGATGCCGGTGGCGGGTGGCCACGTTCGTACACTGGCCCGGTGACCGTACCGCCGCCGATCGTCGCGCCGAGCATCCTGGCCGCCGATTTCTCCCGCCTCGCCGAAGAGGTCCGTGCCGTCGAGGACGCCGCGGACTGGTTGCACGTCGACGTGATGGACAACCACTTCGTGCCGAACCTGACCATCGGCCTGCCCGTGGTGCAGAGCCTGCGGGCCGTCACCGCGATGCCGTTCGACGTGCACCTGATGATCGAGGATCCGCGCCGGTGGGCGCCCGGGTACGCCGACGCCGGGGCGTACAACGTCACCTTCCACGCCGAGGCGTCCGACGATCCGGTGGCGCTGGCCAAGGACCTGCGCTCGGCCGGCGCGAAGGCGGGCCTGGCCATCGACCGGGACACCCCGATCGAGCCCTATCTGGACCTGCTGCCCAGCTTCGACACCCTGCTGATCATGACGATCAAGGCGGGCTTCGGTGGGCAGCGGTTCATTCCGCAGCTGCTGGAGAAGGTGCGCACGGCCCGGCGGCACGTGTCGGCCGGGCACCTGGAGCTGCGCATCGAGGTGGACGGCGGGATCGCCGCCGACACCATCGAGCAGGCGGCCGCGGCGGGCGCCGACGCGTTCGTGGCCGGCACCGCCGTGTACGGGGCCGCCGACCCGGCGGAGGCGGTACGGCACCTGCGGGCACTGGCGGAACGCGCGGCTCCCGGGGCCTGAGGTGGAGCCCGAGGCCGACCGCAAGGACGTCATCCTCGTCGTGGACGACGACGAGGACATCGCTCGTTTCGTCGACTTCAATCTGCGGCTGCACGGCTTCGAGGTGATCCACGCCGGTGACGGTCAGGAGGCCCTGGAGGTCATCGAGCGCCAGCGGCCGGATCTGGCGGTGGTCGACCTCATGATGCCCCGGATCGACGGGCTGGAGCTGACCCGGCGGCTGCGCGCCGACCCGATGACCTCCGCCCTGCCGGTGATCATGCTGACGGCCAAGGGGATGACCGTCGACAAGGTGCACGGGCTCAGCGCCGGCGCGGACGACTACCTGGTCAAGCCGTTCGACACCGCCGAGCTGGTGGCCCGGGTGTCGTCCACGTTGCGCCGCAACAAGGAGTTCCGGGAGGTCTCCCCGCTGACCGGGCTGCCCGGCAACAGCCGGATTCGTCGGGAGATCAGCGACCGGGTCCGACAGGGCGTGGACTACGCGGTTGGCTACGTCGACATCGACCGGTTCAAGAGCGTCAACGACCGGTACGGCTTCGTCCGTGGCGACGACTTCATCTCCGCGCTGGCCCGCAGCCTGCACCGGGCGGTGGTGGGCGTCGGGCTGCCACCGGCCTTCCTCGGTCACGTCGGCGGTGACGACTTCGTCATCGTCTGCGCCCCGGACCAGGTGCGCCCGTTGACGTCCCAGGCGGTGGTCGACTTCGAGAACGGCGCCGACACGCTCTACGACCCGACCGACCGGGAACGCGGCTTCGTCGAGTTGAAGGACCGGCGGGGCAACATCCGGCGCGCCGCCCTGGTCACCCTCTCCATCGGGGTCTCCCTCTCCGACGCCGGCAAGCGGTTCTCCGACCCCCTCGAGGCGATCGCGATGGCCTCGGAGATGAAGACGGTCGCCAAGAGTCAACCGGGCTCGTACGTGGCGGTGGACCGGCGTCGCGGCGTCACCTGAGCGTGATACCGCTGTGAAGTAGCTCGCCTAGGTGGCGGCGGAGCCGGATCGGCGTGTAAGACTTCCCGTGTACCCACCACGCGCTGGCGGGACTCGGTGAAATTCCGAACCGGCGGTGATCCACGGTCCAACCGTGGTCAGCCCGCGACCCGGACGGCTCTGCCGCCCGGTGGACCTGGTGAAAATCCGGGGCCGACGGTTGGGGGCGGTTCGTCCGCGCCCAGACAGTCCGGATGGGAGACAGCGCGCGGGACGGACGGGTCCGAGCCGACCGCTGGCGTCAGCGTGCCGTGCCGACCCCCCGGGGGCGGCTGTGCCGTTCCCGGAATCCGCCACCGCCTGCCCGTGGCCCCATGGCCACCGCCTCCCTGACCGCCCGCGCGCGGACCGGCGAGTGAGAGGGCAGGGGCAGGGCGATGGCCAGCGTCTCCGTTGACGAGGCGATGCGGCGTGCGATCGAGTTGGCGGCGCGCGGACTCGGCACCACCAGCCCCAATCCGGTGGTCGGGTGCGTGCTGCTCGACTCCGACGGCGAGGTCGTGGGCGAGGGCTTCCACGCGTACGCCGGTGGCCCGCACGCCGAGATCGTCGCCCTGGCGCAGGCCGGCCGGCGGGCCAAGGGCGGCACCGCTGTCGTCACTCTTGAACCCTGCGACCACACCGGCCGCACCGGCCCCTGCAGTTCCGCGCTCGTCCAGGCCGGGGTCGGTCGGGTGGTCATCGCCGTGCCCGACCCCAACCCGGTCGCGTCCGGGGGCGCCGCCACCTTGCGCGCCGCCGGGGTGCGGGTCGATCTGGGGGTACGCGGCGAGGAGGCCGAGGCCGGCAACATCGCGTGGCTGACCTCGATGCGCCGGGGCTGGCCGTACGTGATCTGGAAGTACGCCGCCACGCTCGACGGGCGGTCCGCCGCGGCGGACGGCACCAGCATGTGGATCACGTCGGAGGCGGCCCGGATGGATGTGCACGCGCTGCGCGGCACCGTCGACGCGGTCATCGCCGGGGTGGGCACCGTGCTCGCCGACGACCCCCGGTTGACCGCCCGCAACCTGCGCGACGGCAGCCTGGCCATCCGGCAGCCGCTGCGGGTGGTCGTGGACTCCGCGGGGCGTACCCCGGTCGACGCGCGGGTCCGCGACGGCGCCGCGCGGACGTGGATCGCGACCGCCGACGAGGTCGGCGCCGACCCGGACGGCCGGGTCGACCTGCCGGCGCTGCTCGCGGCGCTGCACCAGCGCGGGGTCCGCGCGGTGCTGCTGGAGGGCGGCCCCCGGCTGGCCGGCGCGTTCCTGGCCGCCGGCCTGGTCGACAAGATCGTCGGGTACGTCGCGCCGCGGTTGCTCGGCGCCGGCCCGACCGCTCTGGTCGACGCGGGAGTGACCACCATCGCCGAGGCCATCGATCTGGAGTTCGTCGACGTTACGCAGATCGGTCCGGATCTCCGGATCACCGCTTTGCCCCGCAAAAGGGAGGGCTGAGATGTTCACCGGCATTATCGAGGAAATGGGCGAGATCGTCCGGGTGGCGCCCACGGCTGGCGATTCGGCGCTGCTCGGCGTCCGCGGCCCACTGGTCACCTCCGACGCCCGGCACGGCGACTCGATCGCCGTCAACGGTGTCTGCCTGACCGTCGTGGAGGTGACCGACGGGGTCTTCACCGCCGACGTGATGGGGGAGACGCTGCGCCGCTCCGCGCTGGGCGCGCTGCGCCCCGGCGACCCGGTCAACCTGGAGCGGGCCGCCGCGCTCGGCAGCCGGCTCGGCGGGCACCTGGTGCAGGGCCACGTCGACGGCGTCGGTGAACTGATCTCCCGGGAGCCGGCCGAGCAGTGGGAGACGGTCCGCTTCCGGCTGCCCGCCAGCCTGTCCCGGTACGTGGTGGAGAAGGGCTCGATCACCATCGACGGTGTCTCGTTGACGGTGGCCGCCGTCGGTGCGGACGAGTTCGCCGTCGGGCTGATCCCGACCACACTGAAGCTGACCACGCTCGGCGCGAAGGGCGTCGGCGACCCGGTCAACCTGGAGGTCGACGTGCTGGCCAAGTACGTCGAACGGCTGCTCGGCGACCGGCTCACCGACGCTCGCCAGGCGGACTCGAACCCGGGCGGGGTGGCCTGATGGGCCCGCTCAGCTGGCTGCTGGACGCCCAGGTGCACATCGCCGGCTCGCCGCTGCTGGCCCGGGAGATCGTCGGCAACGCGTTCGGGCTGATCTCGGCGCTGCTCGGGCTGCGCCGGCTGGTCTGGGCGTGGCCGGTCGGCATGATCGGTAACGCGCTGCTGCTCACCGTCTTCCTCGGCGGGGTGTTCACCACCCCGCAGGCACACGACCTGTACGGGCAGGCCGGCCGACAGGTGTTCTTCTTCGCGGTCAGCGTCTACGGCTGGTGGCGCTGGCAACGCAACCGTCGCGGCGACGCCGGACAGGCGGCGGTCGTCCCGCGCTGGGCCACCGGACGGGAGCGCCTGCTGCTGCTGGTGGCCGCCGTGCTCGGCACCGCCGCGGCGTACCCGCTGCTCAAGGCCCTGGGCTCGTGGGGTCCGCTGCCCGACGCCTGGATCCTCACCGGCAGCCTGCTGGCCACCTACGGCATGGCCCGTGGGTGGGTGGAGTTCTGGCTGCTCTGGATCGCGGTGGACGCGGTCGGCGTGCCGCTGCTGCTGCGCGGCGGGTTCTACCCGTCGGCCGTCATGTACCTGATCTACGGCGCCCTCTGCGTCTGGGGCTTCGCCGCCTGGTGGCGCACCTCGCGTGCCACGGCCACCGTCCGTCAGCCCATCTACCGGGAGGCCGTCGCATGACCAGTTTTGGGGATATCGAGCAGGCGATCGCGGACATCGCAGCCGGCCGGCCGGTCGTGGTGGTCGACGACGCGGACCGGGAGAACGAGGGCGACCTGATCTTCGCGGCCGAGTTGGCCACGCCGGAGCTGATGGCGTTCATGGTGCGCTACACCTCCGGGTACGTCTGCGTGGCGCTGACCGAGAGCGAAGCCGACCGGCTCGACCTGCCGCCGATGCACCACACCAACCAGGACCGGCGCGGCACCGCGTACACGGTGACGGTGGACGCCCGCGAGGGGGTCAGCACCGGCATCTCGGCGGCCGACCGCGCGCACACCAGCCGGCTGCTCGCCGCCGCGACGACCGACCCGACCGACCTGGCCCGCCCCGGGCACGTGGTGCCGCTGCGCGCCCGCGAGGGCGGGGTGCTGCGCCGGCCGGGGCACACCGAGGCGGGCATCGACCTGACCCGGCTGGCCGGGCTGCGGCCGGCCGGCGTGCTCTGCGAGCTGGTCAACGACGACGGCACCATGATGCGCCTGCCGGACCTGGAGAAGTTCTCCGCCGAGCACGGCCTCACGCTTGTCACCATCGCCGACCTGATCGCCTACCGTCGGCGTACCGAGAAGCAGGTCGAACTGGTCGCCGACGCCCGGATGCCGACCCGGCACGGGGTGTTCCGGGCGCTCGGCTACCGCGCCGAGCACGACCCGGCCGAACACGTCGCGATGGTGCTGGGTGACCTCGGTGACGGCCAGGACGTGCTGGTCCGGGTGCACTCCGAGTGCCTGACCGGGGACGTGTTCGGCTCGCTGCGCTGCGACTGCGGGCCGCAGCTGGACGCCGCGCTGGCCCGGGTCGGCAAGGAAGGCCGGGGCGTGGTGCTCTACGTCCGTGGGCACGAGGGGCGCGGCATCGGGCTGCTGCACAAGCTGCAGGCGTACCAGTTGCAGGACCTGGGCCGCGACACCGTCGACGCCAACCTCGATCTGGGCCTGCCGGCCGACGCCCGCGACTACGGCACCGGCGCGCAGATCCTCTACGACCTGGGCGTGCGGTCGATGCGGTTGCTGACCAACAACCCGGCCAAGCGGGCCGGGCTGGAGGGGTACGGGTTGACCATCACCGGCCGGGAGAGCCTGCCGGTCGGCGCGCACCCGGAGAACATGCGCTATCTGCGCACCAAGCGGGACCGGATGGGTCACCTGCTGGACGAGTTGGACGAGGAGTCCGAGGCGCCGCTGGGGCGTCCGGTCGCCAACGACGAGATCGGAGCATGACGATGGCGGGTTTCGGTGAGCCGGGGGTTGAGGCGGTCGACGCCGCGGGGCTGACGGTCGGGGTCGTCGCCGCCCGCTGGCACGGTGAGCTGACCGACCACATGCTGGAGCGGGCGGTGGCCGCCGCCGAGGCGTGCGGCGCTCGTTCCGTGGTCGCCCGGGTCGCCGGCTCGGTCGAGCTGCCGGTGGTGGCGCAGGCCCTGGCCCGCCGCTGCGACGTGGTGGTCGCCCTCGGCGTGGTGGTCCGTGGCGCCACCGCCCATTTCGACTACGTCTGCCGCTCGGTCACCGACGGGTTGACCCGGGTGGCGTTGGACGAGGGCAAGCCGGTGGCGCACGGGGTGTTGACGGTGGAGACCATCGAGCAGGCCCGCGACCGGGCCGGTCTGCCCGGTTCGGCGGAGGACAAGGGCTGGGCGGCCACGGTCGCGGCCCTCGACGCGGCGCTGGCCGTCCGGACGGTGGCGGCGGGCAACGCCCAGCGGGTCGGCTTCGGCGGCTGAGGCACCCCCCTCCGACCTGACGAGCTCAGAGCCGACCGGCCTCGATGATCCGGCGCAGGAACTGCCGGGTCCGAGGCTGCGTCGGCTCGCCGAGCACCTGCTCGGGCGGGCCGCTCTCGACGACCCGCCCGGCGTCGAGGAAGCACACCTCGTCGGCGACCTCCCGGGCGAAGCCCATCTCGTGGGTGGCCAGCACCATGGTCATCCCGTCGGCCTTCAGGTCGCGGACCATCGCCAGCACCTCGCCCACCAGCTCCGGGTCCAGTGCTGAGGTGATCTCGTCCAGCAGCATCAGCCGGGGTGAGTTCGCCAGCGCCCGGACGATCGCCACCCGCTGCTGCTGCCCGCCGGAGAGCCGGTCCGGGTAGGCGTCCGCCTTCGCGCCGAGCCCCACCCGGTCGAGCAACTCCCGGGCCTGCGCCTCGGCCTCCGCGCGGCCCCGACGGTGTACGCGCCGCGGCGCGAGGGTGATGTTGTCCAACACGCTCAGGTGCGGAAAGAGGTTGTACGCCTGGAACACCATGCCGATGCGCCGACGGACCTGGTCCGGGTCCACCCGGGGATCGGAGATGTCCTCCCCGTCCAACTCGATGGTGCCGTCGTCGAGTTCCTCCAGCAGGTTGACGCAGCGCAGCAGTGTCGACTTGCCGGAACCGGACGCGCCGATCACCGCCACCACCTGGTGCTCGGTGACGGTCAGGTCGAGGTGGTCGAGCACGGTGTGCCCGCCGAACTCCTTGCGCAGGCCCCGACAGCGCAGCAGTGCCATGGCTCAGCCTCCCGACTGTCGGCGGGCCGCGCGCAGCGTCACCCAGTCGGTGACCGCGATCAGCGGGATCGCGAGCAGCACGAAGAGCACCCCCGCCACGATGTACGGCGTGTAGTTGAAGGTCTGTGCGGTGGCGATCTGCGCGGCGCGGACCGCGTCGATCGGCCCGGCGAGCGACACCAGCCCCACGTCCTTCTGCAACGCCACCACGTCGTTGAGCAGGGGCGGCGCCACCCGGCGGACGGCCTGCGGCAGGACCACGTGGCGCATCGTCTGCCGGTGGGTCAGCCCCAACGAGCGGGCCGCCGCGAGCTGGCTGTGGTGCACCGACTCGATGCCGGCCCGGAACACCTCGGCGAGGTAGCCGCCGTAGGTGAGGACCAGCGCGATCCCGCCCAGCACCAGCACCGGTGGCATGCCCTGCAACCGTAGCCCCGGCACGCCGAGGGTGAGCAGGTAGAGCACGATGATCAGCGGTAGGCCCCGGAAGGTGTAGGTGTAGCCGGCGGCCAGCGCGCGGACCGGGAAGAAGACCGGCCCGCGCAGCGTCCGCAGCACGGCGATCACCAGCCCGAGCAGCAGCGCGCCGACCGCACAGCACACCAGCAGCCGGACGTTGAGCCAGAGCCCGCTCAGCACCGTCGGCAGCGCGTCGCGGGCGATCTCCGGATCCAGGAACGAGCGCCGGACCCGGTCCCAGCCCGGCGCCCCGGTCACCGCGATCACCAGCAGCGTACCGAGCGCCGCCGTCGAGCAGGCCGCGACGAGCACGCTGTAGACGGTCTGCCGACGCCGGTACGCCGAGCGCCGCAACTGCGCCTCGGACGGCACATGATCCAGAAGTGTCACCGCAGCTCGGCCGCCCCCGCCACCTGAGCGAGCCACTTCTGCTCCAACTGCTTCAGGGTGCCCGCCGTGCTGAGCTGACCGACCGCGTCACTCACGCACGGCGTCAGTGGGGAGTTCTTGTCCAGCAGCAACCCGAACGCCTCGGGCGTACCGACCTGCGGCACCTGCCCGACGATCGTCGCGTCGGTGATCTCCGCGCCGGTGATGTAGAAGGCGGTCGGCAGATCCACCACCAGACCGTCCAGCTGCCCGTTCTGCAGCGCCTTCTTGGCGTCGTCGTTGCTGTTGTAGACCTGCGGCTTCGCGGTCGGCTTGACCACGTCGGTGATCGCCTGGTAGCTGGTGGTGCCGACCTGCGCGCCCAGCCGGGCGTCGCGCAGCTCGGCCAGCGACGTCCTGCCGGCGATCTTCGAGGACTTCAATGCGACGACGGTCTGCCGCACCAGGTAGTACGGCGCGGAGAAGTCGACCGCCTGCTTGCGCTCCTCGGTGATGGAGAACTGGTTGATGTCGAAGTCGAAGTCCTTCGGGCCGGGCGCGATCGCGGTGTCGAACTTGATCCGGGTCCAGGTGACGTCGGCGCGGGAGTAGCCGAGCTGCTCGGCCACCGCGTACGCGACGGCGGATTCGAAGCCCTCACCGTTGTCGGGCTTGTCGTCGGAGAACCACGGCTCGTACGCGGGCTGGTCGGTGGCGATGGTCAGCTTGCCCGGCGTACGGGTGGGCAGGCTGTCCTTGGCGCAGGACGCCGTGGCGGTGACAGTGGGGCTGGGTTTCTCGTCCTGTGGCGCGCATCCGGCGGTGGCTACCACGACGGCGCCGGCGAGGGGGAGCGCGAGAAGACGTGATCTGCTGGCCATGGCCGACAGCGTAGGGCTCCATGAGCATCGATCGACAATTGTCCCACCATGTTGGTAGGGAATTGTCCGCTTGCTGGATTTTGACGGACCCGGACGCGGGGCCCTGCCGGGGCGGCTGGAAGAATCGTTCCCCGTGAAGACGTTCGAGGAGTTGTTCGCCGAGCTGCAGGCCAAGGCCGCCGCCGGCACCCCGGGCTCGGGCACCGTCGCCGCGCTGGACAAGGGCGTGCACTTCATCGGCAAGAAGGTCGTCGAGGAGGCGGCCGAGTCGTGGATGGCCGCCGAGCACGAGGGGCCGGAGCGCACCGCCGAGGAGATCTCCCAGCTGCTCTACCAGGTCCAGGTGCTGATGCTCGCCAGCGGTCTCGAGCTCAAGGACGTCTACCGACATCTGTGAGTGCCCCCACCCCGTTGATCGCCATCCGGATCGAAGGAGCACTCCGTCATGCTGCGTGTCGCCATTCCCAACAAGGGCACCCTGGCCGAACCGGCCGCCCAGATGCTGCGCGAGGCGGGCTACCGCCAGCGCACCGACCCCAAGGACCTGGTCTGCCGGGACGAGGCCAACGACGTCGAATTCTTCTACCTGCGCCCGAAGGACATCGCCACCTACGTCGGCTCCGGTGACCTCGACCTCGGGATCACCGGCCGGGACCTGCTGATCGACTCGGCCGCGCCGGCCGAGGAGGTCGTCGACCTGGCCTTCGGCCGGGCCACCTTCCGGTTCGCCGCCCGCCCCGACGACATCGCCTCCGTCCAGGAGCTGGGCGGTCACCGGATCGCCACCGCGTACCCGGGGCTGGTCGAGCGGCACCTCGGCGAGGTGGGGGTCAAGGCCGACGTGATCCGTCTCGACGGCGCGGTCGAGAACGCCGTACGCCTCGGCGTCGCCGACGTGATCGCGGACGTGGTGGAGACCGGCGCGACCCTGCGCCAGGCGGGCCTGGTGGTCTTCGGCGAGCCGCTGCTGCGCTCGTCGGCGGTGCTGGTCCGACGGGCCGGCGCGCCCGCGCACGCGCAGGCCGAGCAGTTGCTGCGCCGCCTGCACGGGGTGCTGGTGGCCCGCCGCTACGTGATGCTCGCCTACGACGTGCCGGCCGGTCTGCTGGACCGGGCCAGTGGGCTCACCCCGGGCATCGAGTCGCCCACCGTGTCGCCGCTGCACCGGGAGGGCTGGGTGGCGGTGCAGGCGATGGTGCTCCGCGACGACGTGCACCGCATCATGGACGAGCTGTACGAGTTGGGTGCCCGCGCGATCCTCGTCACCAACATCCACGCCTGTCGCCTCTGACCGTCCCCGTCCCGGGCGTGGCCCGTCCGCGTTGCGTTCCCGTCGCCGTCCGTGTCCGCGTCCCTTTCCCGGCGCTGTCCGCGTCCATCGGGCGGCCCCAGCGGCTGATCCACTCGGGTTTCAGGAAACAGGGGTGTCCCCGGTGTGCGGACACCCCTGTTTTCATGAACCCGAGTGGATCTCTCGCCCCTAGGCCTGGGCCTGGGTGCGGCGGGCGGCGGCGAGTGGGCGGCGGCGGCTCGGCGGGTGGTGCGTCTGCGGGGCGAGTGCGGGTGGCAGACTGGTGGGGTGAGTGATACCGAACTGGTCCGCCTGAAGCCCCGCCGCATCCGCGTGGTCTGCTGGTCGGCGGCGGTCGCCCTGGTGGTGGTGTTCGGTCTGGTCGCCACGTCGCTGAGTGGCCCGACCGGTGATGGTTACGGCAGCTTCCAGCGCGGCGACCAGATCGCCATGATCGGGCTGGGCGTCTTCGGGGCGCTGGGCTGCCTGCTGTTCACCCGTCCCCGGGTGGAGGCGGACGCGCGGGGGATCCGGGTGCGCAACATTGTCGGCTCCTACGAGCTGCCCTGGGAGGTTGTCCGGGGCGTGCGCTTCGACCGGGGCGCGCCGTGGGCCAGCCTGGAGCTGCACGACGACGACCTGCTGCCGATGGTCGCCCTGCAGGCCGCCGACAAGGAGTCGGCAGTCGACGGGGTCCGCGCGCTGCGCCGCCTTCACGAGGCCCACCAGGCCCGTCTCGCCGAGCGCGCCGTCGGCCGCTGACCCCAGCGACACCGCCCACGCCGGTCCGCGGCCGAACCGCCGACCGCGCGTTGCTGCCCAGCGGCCAGGCATGCCGCGCACCCCTCGCCAAGATCTGGACAACTTCCCTGAAACTGCTGCCTCCCGGCGCCGGGAGGCAGCAGTTTCAGGGAAAGTGCGCGGATCTTGAAGCGACGCCATGCGCGTGAGGGCCGCGCAGGGGTGGCACGGCGTCCCGGACGCTGCCCCGGGTGTCCCGGTTTGGGGGTGACCGGGGCGCCGGTGTAGTGTTGTCGAGTCGACCAGGCTGTCTCCGCATGCGAGCAGGCAGCCTTGAAAGCGGAGCGCCTGCTCCCACCTGAGTCACCGCTACGGTGGCCGGGTCCGGTCACCGGTTCCGGGCATGTCCCGGCGCTGGATGCGCGATCCTTGTGATCGTGCCGACCGGTCGAGCGGGCCCTGGCATACGCCGGGGCCTTCTGCTTTTCGGGTCGGTTCCCTTCCGGGAGCCGCGGGGGTCGGCGACACGGCAGAAACGACTCGAGGAGGCCCCATCAGCGTCGAACCACGCGTGAACGAGCAGATCCGGGCACGTGAGGTCCGACTGGTCGGCCCAGAGGGTGAGCAGGTGGGCATCGTCCCGCTGGAGCGCGCTCTTCAGCTGGCCGCGGACGTCGATCTGGACCTGGTCGAGGTTGCGCCGATGGCGCGCCCGCCGGTGTGCAAGCTCATGGACTTCGGCAAGTTCAAGTACGAGAGCGCACTCAAGGCGCGCGAAGCGCGGCGTAACCAGCAGCAGACCGTCATCAAGGAAATGAAGCTTCGGCCGAAGATCGACCCGCACGACTACGAGACCAAGAAGGGTCACGTGGTGCGGTTCCTCAAGGCGGGCGACAAGGTCAAGGTGACGATCATGTTCCGCGGTCGCGAGCAGAGCCGCCCGGAGCTGGGTTACCGGCTCCTGCGCCGGCTCGAGTCCGAGATCACGGACCTGGGATACGTCGAGGCCGCTCCCAAGCAGGACGGCCGAAACATGATCATGGTTCTCGCTCCGCACCGGGCCGTCAAGGCTTCCGCGGTCGCCGCCACGGCGTCCCGCGGTGGTCCTCGGGACCGGGCTGGGGACGAGTCCGCCGCTCCGGCAGCCGATGAGACCGCGGCGGTCGGCGAGACCGCAGCAGCCGGCGACACCGGCACCGCCGCCACCAGCGGCGAGTAACAGGGGAGAAGACGTTCCACATGCCGAAGATGAAGAGCCACACGGGTATGGGTAAGCGGGTCAAGGTGACCGGCAAGGGCAAGATCGTTGCCCAGCAGGCCGGCCTGCGCCACAACCTGGAGAAGAAGCCCTCCACCCAGACCCGCCGGCTGACCGGCACGGTCGTGCTGGCCAAGGCCGACGTCAAGCGCATCAAGAAGCTGCTCGGCCGCTGACGCGCGCCACCTTTACGTAAGAAGGAGTTGAGATGGCACGCGTCAAGCGGGCTGTAAACGCCCAGAAGAAGCGTCGTACCCTGCTGGAGACCGCGAGTGGTTACCGCGGTCAGCGCTCCCGCCTGTACCGCAAGGCCAAGGAGCAGGTGCTGCACTCGATGCAGTACGCCTACCGGGACCGTCGCGACCGCAAGGGCGACTTCCGGCAGCTGTGGATTCAGCGGATCAACGCGGGCGCCCGGGCCAACGGGATGACCTACAACCGTCTGATCCAGGGCCTGCGTCTGGCCGGCATCGAGGTCGACCGCAAGATCCTGGCCGACCTGGCTGTCAACGACGCCGCCGCCTTCGCGGCGATCGTCGAGCTGGCCCGGGCCGCAGTCGCGGCCGAGGGCACCGGCGGCGCGGCGGCTCAGGCCGCCTGATCCCCACGCACCAGAGCGAGGCGTCTCCCGTGTCGGCACCGCCGTCCGGGGGGCGCCTCAATCGTGCCGGAGGAGCGCACACCATGGCCTTCACCCCGCGTACCCCCAGGGTTGTCGCCGCCCGCCGCCTGCAACGCCGCCGGGACCGCGACGCCACCGGCCGCTTCCTGGCCGAAGGGCCGCAGGCGGTCCGCGAGGCCCTCGCGCGGCCGGGGGTGGTCACCGAACTGTTCGGTACGACCACCGCGCTCGACCGCCACCCGGAGTTGGCCGCCGCGGCGGCCCACGCCGACGTGCCGGTCTCCGAGGTGACCGACGACGCCCTCGCCGCGCTGGCCGAGACCGTCGCCCCGCAGGGGCTGGTGGCCGTCTGCCGGCACCTGGACGTGTCGTTGGAGCAGGCCCTCGCCGGTGCGCCCCGGCTGGTGGCGGTGCTCGCCGAGATCCGCGACCCGGGCAACGCCGGCACGGTGCTGCGCACCGCCGACGCGGCCGGTGCGGGTGCGGTGGTCTTCGCCGGGGACGCCGTCGACCCGTACAACGGCAAGTGCGTGCGGGCCTCGGCCGGCAGCCTCTTCCACGTCGACGTGGTGCGCGCCCCCGACCCGGTCACTGTGGTCGACGCGCTGCGCGCCGCCGGGCTGTCGATCTTCGCCACCACGGGGTACGGCGACAGCGATCTGGACGACCTGACCGACTACGGACGGCTCGTCGGGCCCACCGCCTGGCTGTTCGGCTCCGAGGCGCACGGCCTGCCCGAGGAGCTGACCGCCGCCGCCGACGCGCGCGTCCGGGTGCCGCTGTACGGGCGCGCGGAGAGCCTGAACCTGGCTGCGGCTGCCGCGGTCTGCCTGTACGCTTCAGCGAGAGCACAGCGCTGACGGTGTCCACACCCGGCGCGACTGACAGCAGGGGAGATGCTCCGTCGATGAACGCGACACAGCGTTCGTTTAGCCAGCCCGCCGGTGTCGGCGGGCGGCGGGCCTGACCTGCTCCCTGCGCAACTCCTACCGGCGGGCTGCGGCACAGCCGCGCGTCCGTAGACTCGCCTAGCCGCCCGTGGAGGGCTGGCGCCGCCGTGAGGGAGTGCCCGTACGCCATGAGCTACCGCAACGATCCGTACGACCCGAAGCAGGTCGCCCTGCTCGACCCCGCCGCCCTGGCCGAGGCCGTCGCGGACGCCACGAAGGCGTTCGAGGCCGCCGCCGACCCGGACGCGCTGACCGCGCTGCGTTCGGTGCACCTGGGTGACCGGTCACCGGTCTCCCTCGCCCGCCGGGAGATCGGCGCGCTGCCACCGGCCGCGAAGTCCGACGCCGGCAAGCGGGTCAACGAGGCCCGCCGGGCGATCGAGTCCGCGTACGCCGAGCGCGCCGAGGTGGTGGAGCGCGAGCAGGCCGAGCGGGTGCTGGTCGAGGAGCGGGTGGACGTCACCCTGCCCTACGACCGGCGTCCACGGGGTGCCCGGCACCCGCTGAGCACGCTGATGGAGTCGATCAGCGACCTCTTCGTCGGGATGGGCTACGAGGTGGCCGAGGGGCCCGAGGTCGACCTGGAGTGGGTCAACTTCGACGCGCTGAACATCCCCGCCGACCACCCGGCGCGCGGGTTGATGGACACCTTCCACATCGCACCGGAGGGCTCCGGCCTCGTTCTGCGCACGCACACGTCGACGGTGCAGACCCGCACCATGCTCAGCCGCAAGCCGCCGATCTACGTGATCGTGCCGGGTCGCGTCTACCGCACCGACGAGATCGACGCCACCCACAGCCCGGTGTTCCACCAGGCCGAGGGCCTGGTCGTCGACAAGGGCATCACGATGGCGCACCTGCGCGGCACGCTGGACCACTTCGCCCGGGCGATGTTCGGTCCGGAGGCGAAGACCCGGTGGCGGCCGCACTACTTCCCGTTCACCGAGCCGTCGGCGGAGTTCGACGTGTGGTTCCCGGAGCACCGGGACGGCCCACAGTGGGTCGAGTGGGGCGGCTGCGGCATGGTCAACCCGCGGGTGCTGCGCGCCTGCGGCGTCGACCCGGAGGTCTACTCCGGATTCGCCTTCGGCATGGGCATCGACCGGACCCTGATGGTCCGGCACGGGGTCAGCGACATCCGCCATCTCTTCGAGGGCGACGTGCGGTTCAGCCGCGCGCTCGGGACCGGGGCGTAGGCGATGCGGGTACGAGACACGGGAACGGTGGTCTGAAGTCATGCGAGTTTCTGTCAGTTGGCTGCGGGAGTACGTCGACCTCCCCGCCGACCTGCCCACCGGTGACCTGGAGCAGGCCCTGGTCGACCTCGGCATCGAGGTCGAGTCCGTGGTGGACCTGGCCGCGTCGGTCACCGGCCAGTTGGTCGTCGGTGAGGTCCGCGAGATCGAGGAGCTGACCGGTTTCAAGAAGCCGATCCGGTTCTGCCGGGTCGACGTGGGTGCCGCCAACGGCACCGGTGAGCCGCAGGAGATCGTCTGCGGGGCGCGCAACTTCGCCGTCGGTGACCGGGTGGTGGTGATCCTGCCCGGCGGTGTGCTGCCCGGCGGCTTCGCCATCGGCGCCCGCAAGACGTACGGGCACAACTCGGCGGGCATGATCTGCTCGGCCAAGGAGCTGGGCCTGGGCGACGACCACTCCGGCATCATCGTGCTGGGGCCGGACGTGACGGCCAAGCCGGGTGACGACGCGCGCCCGGTCGTCGGCCTGGACGACGTCGTGCTCGATCTGGAGATCACCCCCGACCGGGGGTACGCGCTGAGCCTGCGCGGCCTGGCCCGGGAGCTGTCGCACGCGTTCGAGGTGCCGTTGCGCGACCCGGCCCTGACGCCGGCACCGGGCGGCACCGAGACGCCCGCGTACCCGGTGGAGGTCCGCGACCCGGTCGGCTGCGACCGGTTCACCGCCCGCCTGGTCCGCGGGGTCGACCCGACCGCGCCCACCCCGTCGTGGATGGCCCAGCGGCTGGTCACCGCCGGCATCCGCAGCATCTCGCTGCCGGTGGACATCACCAACTACGTGATGCTGGAGCTGGGCCAGCCGATGCACGCGTTCGACGCCGACCGGATCGTCGGGCCACTGGTGGTCCGCCGCGCCGAGGCGGGGGAGAAGCTGACCACCCTCGACGGCGTCAACCGGGTGCTCACCGCCGACGACATGGTGATCTGCGACGACACTGGGCCGATCTCCCTCGCCGCGGTGATGGGCGGCGAGACCAGCGAGGTCGTCACCGGCGGCACCACGACCGTGCTCTTCGAGGCCGCGCACTGGGACCCGGCGATGGTCGGGCGCACCGCCCGCCGGCACAAGCTGTTCAGCGAGGCCGCGAAGCGCTGGGAGCGGGGCGTCGACCCGGCCGTGGCGCTGGTCGCGCTGGAGCGTGCCGTGCGGCTGCTCACCGAGCACGGCGGGGGCACCCCGAGCGCAGAGATCCTGGACATCGACCACGTCCGGCCGCGTACCCCGATCAGCCTGCCGGCGGACCTGCCGACCCGGCGGGTCGGCGTCGAATACCCGCCGGCGCGGGTGGTCGCCCTGCTGGAGCGGGTCGGCTGCACCGTCGCGCAGGGCGCGGACCGGTTGTCCGAGGACCCGGGCACGGTCGGTGTGGCCAGCGGAGTGGGGACGGTGCTGAGCGTCACCCCACCGACCTGGCGGCCCGACCTGACCGACCCGGCCGACCTGGTCGAGGAGGTGGTCCGCCTCGACGGGTACGACAAGGTGCCGTCGGTGCTGCCGACCGCGCCCCCCGGTCGTGGTCTGACCCCACGGCAGCGTCGCCGCCGGGCGGTCGCCGACTCGCTTGCCGAGCGGGGGTACGTGGAGGTGCTCGCGCACCCGTTCGTGTCGCCGGAGCTGGCCGACCAGCTCGGCCTGCCGGCCGACGACCCGCGTCGGCCCGCGGTGCGGCTGGCCAACCCGCTGTCCGAGGAGGAGCCTCTGCTGCGCACCACGCTGCTCGGCCCGCTGCTCGGCACTCTCAAGCGCAACCTCGGCCGGGGTCACCGCGACCTCGCCCTCTACGAGATCGGCGCGGTCTTCCACCCGCGCGTCGGCGCCGGCAGCCCGCCCGCGATGGGCGTGGACCGGCGGCCCACCGACGAGGAGTTCGCGGCCGCCGACGCGGTGGTGCCGGCGCAACCGGTGCACGTCGCGGTGGTGCTCGCCGGGGACATCGACCCGGCCGGCTGGTGGGGGCCGGGTCGGCAGGCCGGCTGGGCGGACGCGATCGAGGCGGCCCGGGACGTGCTGGCCGCCGCCGGGATCCCCGACGAGCGGGTCGAGGTGCGTGCCGCCGAGCACGCCCCGTGGCACCCGGGCCGCTGCGCCGAGCTGCGGGTCGACGACGCGGTCGTCGGCCACGCCGGTGAGCTGCACCCGGCGGTGGTCGCGGCGCTGGAACTGCCCCGTCGCACCAGCGCGATGGAGCTGAACCTCGACACGCTGCCGCCGACCCCGGTGACGCCCGCGCCGACGGTCTCCGGTTTCCCGCCGGCGCTGATCGACGTGGCCCTGGTGGTGGACGACTCGGTGCCGGCGGAGCAGGTGCGCCGGGCGTTGGAGGCGGGCGCCGGTGAGCTGCTGGAGGACGTGCGGCTGTTCGACGTGTACTCCGGCGCGCAGCTCGGCGAGGGCCGCCGGTCGTTGGCGTACAAGCTGACCTTCCGGGCACCGGACCGGACGCTCACCGTCGAGGAGGCCGTCGCGGCACGGGACGCGGCGGTCGCCGTCGCGGCCGAACGCCTAGGCGCCACCCTGCGCGGCGCCTAACCCCCACCCGACCCTCGCTCGACCCCGCTCCCACCCTCGCGATCTTGCAGTTTGTGTTGCCGATTCGCACCTTTGGTCGGCTATGCGGGCGCAGTAAGTGCAAGATCGCGAGGGTGGGGCGGGGTTTCTACATCATCATGCAGGGGGCTGTATTAACTTGCAGGAAACACGTCGCCCTTGTTAGCCTTCGCTGCATAGTCATGCGGAGGTGGGTATGGGGATTCGAGTCGCGGTCGCCGGAGCGAGCGGGTACGCCGGGGGTGAGCTGCTGCGCCTGATCGCCGGGCACCCGGAGTTCGACCTGATCGCCGCCACCGCCCACAGCCAGGCCGGGCACCGTGTCGACGTGGTGCACCCGCAGCTCACCGGTCTCGACCTGGTGCTCGGCACGACCGATCCGACCACGCTGGCCGACGCGGACCTGGTCTTCCTGGCCCTGCCGCACGGCGAGTCGGCGGCCCTCGCGGCTCAACTGCCGGCCGAGGTGCGGATCGTCGACCTGGGCGCCGACCACCGGCTGGCCGACCCGTACGCCTGGGCGCAGTACTACGGCGGCACGCACGCCGGGCAGTGGACCTACGGGCTGCCCGAGCTGCCCGGTCAGCGGGAGCTGATCGCCGGTTCCACCCGGGTGGCGAACACCGGCTGCTACGCCGCCGCGATCACCCTGGCGCTCGCGCCGCTGATCGCCGACGGTGCGGCCAGCCCCGCCGACGTGGTGGTGGTCGCCGCGTCCGGCACCTCGGGCGCCGGCCGGGCGACCAAGCCGCACCTGCTGGCCAGCGAGGTGATGGGCGACCTGTCGCCGTACCGGGTCGGCACCCACCAGCACGTCCCGGAGATCAAGCAGGCCACCGGTGCGACGGGTCTGTCGTTCACCCCGGTGCTGGCGCCGATGCCGCGCGGCATCCTCGCCACTGTCACCGCGACGCCGGCGCGCGGCGTCGACCCGCAGGAGGTGCTGGCGCGGGCGTACGCGGACGCGCCGTTCGTGCACGTGCTCCCGGAGGGCCGCTGGCCGCACACCGCCGCCACGCTGGGCTCCAACTCGTGTCACCTGCAGGCCACCGTCGACGTCGACTCGGGTCGTCTGATCGTGCTCAGCGCACTGGACAACCTGGGTAAGGGCGCTGCCGGTCAGGCCGTACAGAACGCCAATCTCATGCTCGGCCTGCCGGAGACGACGGGCCTGTCGATGTGGGGAGTCACCCCGTGAGCGTCACCACCCCTCGGGGGTTCCGGGCGGCCGGTGTGGCCGCCGGCCTCAAGGCCAGCGGCGGCGCGGACGTCGCCCTGGTCGTCAACGACGGCCCGGACGCCGGCGTGGCCGGTGTCTTCACCACGAACCGGGTCAAGGCCGCGCCGGTGCTCTGGACGCAGCAGGTCGTGCAGGGCGGTGTGGTCCGCGCGGTGGTGCTCAACTCCGGCGGCGCCAACGCCTGCACCGGCCCGGCCGGCTTCCAGGACACGCACGCCACCGCCGAGCACACCGCCGCCGCGCTGACCTCGGTCAGCCCACGGTTGATCCTCGGTGCCGGTGAGGTCGCGGTCTGCTCGACCGGCCTGATCGGTGAGCGGCTGCCGATGCCGAAGCTGCTGCCGGGGGTCAGTTCGGCGATCCGTGGGCTGTCCCGCGACGGTGGCGTGGCCGCCGCCGAGGCGATCATGACCACGGACACCCGGTCGAAGACCACTGTGGCCCGGGGGAGCGGGTGGACTGTCGGTGGCATGGCCAAGGGCGCGGGGATGCTCGCGCCGGGGATGGCCACCATGCTCTGCGTGTTGACCACCGACGCGGTGGCCGGCCCGGCGCTCCTGGACGAGGCGTTGCGGGCGGCGACCCGGGTCACCTTCGACCGGGTCGACTCCGACGGTTGCATGTCCACGAACGACACGGTGCTGTTGCTGGCCAGCGGTGCGAGCGGCATCGAGCCGACGCCGGCCGAGCTGGCCGCCGCGGTCACCGAGGCCTGTCACGACCTGGCCCAGCAGTTGGTGGCCGACGCCGAGGGCGCGACGAAGCAGGTCGCCATCGACGTGGTCGGCGCGGCGGACGAGGACGACGCGGTCGAGGTGGGCCGTTCGGTGGCCCGCAACAACCTGGTCAAGACGGCGCTGTTCGGCAACGACCCCAACTGGGGTCGGATCCTCGCCGCCGTCGGCACCACGGCCGCCGCGTTCGATCCGGACGAGGTGGACGTGGCGGTCAACGGGGTGTGGGTGTGCCGGGGCGGTGCCGGCGCCGAGGACCGTTCGAAGGTCGACCTGACCGGCCGGGACGTGACGATCCGGATCGACCTGCACGCGGGTACGTCGGCCGCCACCATCTGGACCAACGATCTGTCGCACGCGTACGTGCACGAGAATTCGGCGTACTCAACGTGAGCGCGAGGAACGCGGCGCAGCGGAGTCCCGCAGTCGCGAACGAAAGGCCGGCACCGTGAGTCTCAGTAGCGATCTGGCTCGTGCGCAGGCCAAGGCGGAGACGCTGATCGAGGCGCTGCCGTGGTTGGCGCGTTTCTCCGGCTCGACGGTCGTGGTCAAGTACGGCGGCAACGCGATGACCGATCCGCTGTTGCAGCAGGCGTTCGCGGCCGACATGGTTTTCCTGCGGTACGCGGGCCTGAAGCCCGTGGTGGTGCACGGCGGTGGTCCGCAGATCTCGGCCATGCTGGGGCGTCTCGGTATCGCCAGTGAGTTCCGGGGTGGTCTGCGGGTGACCACCGCCGAGGCGATGGACGTGGTCCGGATGGTGCTGGTCGGGCAGGTGGGCCGGGAGCTGGTGGGTTTGATCAACTCGCACGGTCCGTTCGCCGTCGGCCTGTCGGGGGAGGACGCCCGGTTGTTCACCGCGGTGCGCCGCCCGGCGTACGTGGACGGGCAAGCTGTGGACGTCGGCCAGGTCGGCGACGTCGAGTCGGTGGACGTGTCGGCGGTGACGGATCTGATCGACGCCGGCCGGATCCCGGTGATCTCGACGGTAGCGCCGGACGCCGACGGGGTGTTGCACAACCTCAACGCGGACACTGCCGCCGCCGCTCTGGCGGTCGCGTTGCGGGCCCGCAAACTGGTCGTGCTCACCGACGTGGCCGGTCTGTACGCCGACTGGCCGGACACCACCAGCCTGGTCTCCGAGATCGCCGCGGACGACCTGGCCAAGCTGCTGCCCAGCCTCGAGTCGGGGATGGTGCCGAAGATGGAGGCCTGCCTGCGGGCGGTGCGTGGGGGAGTGCCCGCCGCGCACGTCGTCGACGGTCGGGTGGCGCACTCCACGTTGCTTGAGGTGTTCACCTCGGAAGGGTTCGGGACGATGGTGGTGCCGGGAGACGGGACGGACGCGACATGAGCACGTTGGCGCAGCGGTGGAAGCAGTCCATGATGGACAACTACGGCACGCCGCCGTTGGCGTTGGTCTCCGGCGCCGGTGCGGTGGTGGTCGACGACGCGGGCCGGGAGTACCTGGACCTGGTGGGTGGTATCGCTGTCAACGCTCTCGGTCACGCCCATCCGGCGGTGGTGGCGGCGGTGTCGAAGCAGGTCGCGACCCTCGGGCACGTCTCCAACCTCTATGTGGCCGAGCCGCCGGTCGCCCTCGCCGAGCTGCTGTTGGCGCTCGCCGGCCGACCCGGGCGGGTCTTCTTCGCCAACTCGGGCGCGGAGGCGAACGAGGCGGCGTTCAAGCTGTCCCGGCGTACTGGCCGCACCCAGGTGGTGGCCACCAGGGGTGGCTTCCACGGCCGTACCATGGGTGCTCTCGCGTTGACCGGCCAACCGGCGAAGGCCGACCCGTTCCGGCCGTTGCCCGGCGAGGTGACCCACGTCGACTACGGCGATGTCGCCGCCCTCGACGCGGCCGTCTCCGACGCCACCGCCATGGTGATCCTGGAACCCGTCCAGGGTGAGAACGGTGTGCTCGTCCCGCCGGCCGGTTATCTCGCGGCGGCCCGGCGGATCACCGCCCGGCACGGCGCGCTGCTGGTCCTCGACGAGGTGCAGACCGGCATCGGGCGCACCGGGCACTGGTTCGCGCACCAGGCCGAGGGCGTGGAGCCGGACGTGGTCACCCTGGCCAAGGGACTGGGTGGCGGGTTGCCCATCGGGGCGACGCTGGCGTTCGGCCCCGCCGCGGACCTGCTCACCCCCGGCTCGCACGGCACCACGTTCGGCGGCAACCCGGTCAGTTGCGCGGCGGCGCTCGCCGTGGTGGCGACCATCGCCAACGAGGGCCTGCTCGACAACGTCAAGCGGGTCGGTGAGCGGTTGCGTCGCGGCATCGAGGCGCTGGGCCACCCGCTGGTCGCCGGGGTACGCGGCTCCGGTCTGCTGCTCGGCGTGGTGCTCACCGCGCCGGTGGCGCCGGTGCTGGCCGAGGCCCTGCGCGAGGCCGGCTTCCTGGTCAACCCGGTGCAGCCGGGTGTGGTCCGGTTGGCGCCGCCGCTGATCCTCACCGCCGCCCAGGCGGACACCTTCCTCGCGGCGCTGCCGGCCGCACTGGACGCGACCGCCCCGGCAGCGGCCGGCGCGGACACCGCACCAGCCACAGTGACCACCACGACGGGGACGACTCGATGACCCGGCACTTCCTGCGCGACGACGACCTTTCGCCCGCCGAACAGTCAGCGGTCCTCGACCTGGCGGCCCGGATGAAGGCGGACCGGTTCGGTCACCGGCCACTGGTCGGCCCCCGCTCGGTGGCGGTGCTGTTCGACAAGCAGAGCCTGCGGACCCGGATCTCGTTCGACGCCGGGATCGCCGAGCTGGGCGGGCACCCCCTCGTGGTGGACACGCAGGTCACCCACTTCGGTCGGGGTGAGTCCCTCGCGGACGCGGGGCGTGTGCTGTCCCGCTACGTCGCGGCGATCGTGCTGCGGACCCACGGTGACGAGCGGATCGCCGAGGTGGCGGCGGGGGCCAGCGTGCCGGTGGTCAACGCGCTCACCGACGGTTTCCACCCGTGCCAGTTGCTGGCCGACCTGCTCACCGTCAGGGAGTGGTGCGGTGGCACGGCCGGTCGCACCCTGGCGTACGTGGGGGACGGCGCGAACAACATGGCGCAGTCGTACCTGCTGGCCGGGGCGACGGCCGGGATGCACGTGCGGATCGCCGGCCCGGCCGGGTTCGCGCCGGACGCGGCGGTGGTGCAACGGGCCGCGCAGATCGCGGCGCAGACCGGCGGGTCGGTGCGGGTGCTGACCGACCCGGTCCAGGCGGTACGCGACGCCGACGTGTTGGCCACCGACACCTGGACGTCGATGGGGCAGGAGTCCGACGGGTTGGACCGGATCACGCCGTTCCTGCCGTACCAGGTGAACAAGGAGTTGCTCGGCCAGGCCGCGCCGGACGCGATCGTGCTGCACTGCCTGCCGGCGCACCGCGGCGAGGAGATCACCGACGAGGTGCTCGACGGCCCGCAGAGCGCGGTCTTCGACCAGGCGGAGAACCGGCTGCACGCCCAGAAGGCGCTGCTGACGTTCCTGCTGGACGCCGCGACAGGCGACGCCGCGACGGGCGACACCGCAGTGGGCGACGCCGCGACGGGCGGCACTGGCACCGGGGGTGCGCGATGACCGCGCCGTTGACGCGTGCGGCCCGGCACGCCCGGATCGTGGAGCTGATCCGCGACCGGGCGATCCGGTCGCAGACCGAGCTGGCCGACCTGCTCGCCGCCGACGGCGTGGGCGTCACCCAGGCCACCCTCTCGCGGGACCTGGAGGAGTTGGGCGCGGTCAAGGTGCGCGGCGGCGACGGTCCGGCCGTCTACCTGATCCCCGAGGACGGCCAGCGGCCGTTGCGCGACGCCGAGGCCGCGCCGGCCCGGCTGGTACGGCTGCTGCGCGAACTGCTCAACGGGGTCGACTCCAGCGGCAACATCGCCGTGCTGCGGACCCCGCCGGGCGCGGCACAGTACCTGGCCAGCGCGTTGGACCGGGCGGGTCTGCCCGAGATCGTCGGCACCATCGCCGGCGACGACACCATCCTCGTCGTGGCCCGGGAGGCCGTCGGAGGGGCCGCACTCGGGGACAAGCTCGCCGGTTGGGCCCGCCGGGACGACACCATCGACGGGCCCGCCGTCTCATGACGCGGCTGAGTGTGAAGAGTGACCGGGCACGGCGAGTGAGCCCCGCAGTCGCGGGCGAAAGGCAACCGGAGCAATGATGGGCGACGTGGACGACAAGAGCCTGACCGAGAACAGTGCCGCCACCAACCGGACGAGCCTCTGGGGTGGCCGGTTCGCGGGCGGCCCCGCCGAGGCGCTCGCCCGACTGTCGGTGAGCGTGCAGTTCGACTGGCGGCTGGCCCCGTACGACATCGCCGGTTCCCGGGCGCACGCCCGGGTCCTCGCCGGCGCCGGCCTGCTCGACCCCGAGGAGTTGGGCCGGATGCTGGCCGCGCTGGACGACCTGGAGGCCGCCTGCGCCTCCGGGACGTTCCGGCCCACCATCGACGACGAGGACGTGCACACCGCGCTGGAGCGCGGCCTGCTGGAGCGCCTCGGCAGCCTCGGTGGCAAGCTGCGCGCCGGCCGGTCCCGCAACGACCAGGTCGCCACCGACCTGCGGCTCTACCTGCGGGATCACGCCCGAGGCGTGGCCAGCCGGCTGGTCGAGCTGGCGGAGGCCCTCGTCGAGCAGGCCGAGCGGCACGTCGACACCGCCGCGCCGGGCATGACCCACCTCCAGCACGCCCAGCCGGTCACCTTCGGGCACTGGCTGCTGGCGCACGTGCAGCCGCTGCTGCGCGACCTGGAGCGGCTGCGCGACTGGGACCACCGGGCGGCGATCAGCCCGCTCGGCGCGGGCGCGCTGGCCGGTTCCGGGCTGCCGTTGGACCCGGTGGCGGTGGCCAAGGAGCTGGGTTTCCGGACGTCGTTCGCCAACTCGATGGACGCGGTCGCCGACCGGGACTTCGTGGCCGAGTTCCTCTTCACCACCGCGCTGATCGGGGTGCACCTGTCCCGCCTCGGCGAGGAGGTGGTGCTCTGGACCTCGCACGAGTTCGGCTGGGTGGAACTGGACGACTCGTTCGCCACCGGCTCGTCGATCATGCCGCAGAAGAAGAACGCGGACATCGCCGAGCTGGCCCGGGGCAAGTCCGGGCGGCTGGTCGGCGGTCTGATGACAGTGCTGACCATGCTCAAGGGCCTGCCGATGACCTACGACCGGGACATGCAGGAGGACAAGGAGCCGGCCTTCGACGCGGTCGACACCCTGGAGCTGCTGCTTCCGGCCCTGGCGGGAATGATCTCCACGATGACGGTCCGGGTGGACCGCCTCGTCGCCGCCGCCCCGGTCGGTTTCTCCCTCGCCACCGAGGTCGCCGACTGGCTGGTCCGACGCAACGTGCCGTTCCGGGACGCGCACGAGATCACCGGCCAGCTGGTGGCGCTCTGCGCGGCTCGCGAGTGCGAGCTGAACGATGTCTCCGACGAGGACCTGGCCACGATCAGCGGGCACCTCGACCCGTCGGTGCGCGACGTGCTCTCGGTCCGTTCGGCTCTCGCGGCCCGGACCACCCCCGGGTCCACCGGCCCCGGCCCGGTCGCCGACCAGCTCGCCGCCGCGGCGGACCGGCTGGCCGGTTGGCGGGAGTGGGCCGCCGAGCGGGTCGTTCCGCGCTGAGCTGTGCCGTGGCGTCGGCGTCGGCCGCCGGCGCCACGGCTGTTCAGGCCGTCGGGCGCTCCCGCTTGGGGAGCTTCGCCACCACCATGTCGTACGACGAGTCGACCGCCTCGGTCAGCTCCTCGTCGCCGATCCCGCCGTCCAGGCGCAGCGTGTTCCACCCGGACCGGCCGATGTAGGCCATCACGCTGGCGTCGCCGGGGTGTCGGTGCAGCCACTCGTCGGCGACCTCCCGGGTCGGCCCGCACTTGACGCCGACCGTCGGTTTGCCCTCGGCGCTGCCGAGGAACGCGAAGATCCGGCTGCCGACCTTCACCACCTCGTCGCCCTCCCACGGCTGGTCCAACCATGCTCCCGGCTTGGCCAGGCAGTACGCCAGCATGTCCGCGCGCTCCATGGGTGCCTCCTCGTCGTGCGCACAGTGTGCCCGCCTGACCGCTGTCGTGGGCGCGACGTGCCGATCCGGGTGCCTGCTCAGGACGCGCCGGATCCGGCGGTCTGCTCGGACGAGCGGGCGGCGACCCGTTCGTAGCGCTGTCGGGCCGCCTGCGCGCTGCCCAACCCCAACCCGTACGCGATCGCCTGCCAGGTCAGCCCCCGGTCGCGGGCCAGCGTCAACAAGCCGGCTTCCAGGGCGTCCAGCTCGGCGCGGACGTGGGGCAGCAGGGTCAGCGCGGCGGTCAGGTCGGCGGCGTCGACCGGCTCCTCCGCCGGTTCGCGTTCGGCCCCGCCGGCGGCCAGCGCGGTGACCAGGGCGACCGCCTCCCACGGGTCCAGCACGTACGGGTGGGCCCAGCGGCCCCGCTGGGCGTCGGTGCCGGCGTGCCGCTCGCTGATCCGCTGCAACGCCTCGTGGGTGCGGTGGGCGCGGGCGCGGGCCGGGTGGGGCGCGGTGAACGGATCGTCCGTCGTCATACTCCGAGCACACACCCTCAACGCCCAGTTGTCAACAGAATGTTCAAATCTCGTCGCGGGTCCGCTCACGGGCCGCCCCCCGGGTGCGGATCGCCGCTCGGCGGGATGGGTACCGTCGAGTGCATGTCCCTGTCCTCCGGTGACCGCACCAGCGACCCCGACCTGGCGGCCCTGGCTGACCTGCTCGCCGGTCCCCTGCTGCCGGCGGCGCGCGGGCTGCTGGGCTGCCGGCTGCACGCCGGCGGGGTCACCGTCCGGATCACCGAGGTCGAGGCGTACGCGGGAACCGGCGGCGATCCCGCCTCGCACGCCCACCGGGGCCGCACCCCCCGCAACGCCGTGATGTTCGGCCCCGCCGGGTACGCCTACGTCTACTTCACCTACGGGATGCACTGGTGCGTCAACGTGGTCACCGGGGTCGAGGGGACGGCCACCGCCGTGCTGCTGCGCGCCGGTGAGGTCGTCGACGGGCTGGCCACCGCACGGGAGCGCCGGCCGGCCATCCGGCGGGACGTGGACCTGGCCCGGGGGCCCGCGCGGCTCTGCTCCGCGCTGGGCATCGACCGCGAGGCGTACGGCGCGTACCTGCTCGGCGACGGCCCGGTCCGGCTGCGGCCGCCGGCCCGGCCGGTGCCGCAGGAGGCGGTGGCGGCGGGCCCCCGGGTGGGCGTGACCGGCGCGCACGACCTGCCCTGGCGGTTCTGGCTGGACGGCGATCCCACGGTCAGCGCGTACCGCCGGCACGTGCCCCGCGTCCGGCGCTGAGCGCGCGTGGCGGCGTGTGAGCGGCGGAGTGTGTCAGTGGGTGTGGCCATAATCACCGGACCTGCTCACCGACGGTACGGAGGACGCCATGGCAACGCTGCTCGCGATCGGCACGGCGAAGGGGTTGTTTCTCGCCACCAGCACTGACGACCGGCGCAGTTGGGAGATCACCGGTCCACACTTTCCGATGACCGGTGTCTACGCGGTGGCTATCGACACCCGCCGTTCCACCCCGCGGCTGCTCGCCGGCATGACCAGCTCACACTTCGGCCCGAGTGTCGCCACCAGCGACGACCTCGGTGCTTCCTGGGACGAGCCCGACCAGGCGCCGGTCGCGTTCCCGGCCGACACGGGCGTCTCCCTCGGGCGGGTCTGGCAGTTGACGCCGGCCGGCCCCGACGAGCCGGACGTGGTCTGGGCCGGCACCGAGCCCTCGGCGTTGTTCAGGTCGACCGACGGTGGCCGCAGCTTCGAGCTGGTCCGTTCCCTCTGGGACCATCCGCACCGTCCACAGTGGGAGGCCGGGTTCGGCGGTCAGGCCGTGCACACCGTGCTGCCCCACCCGCGTGACAGTGCTCGGCTGCTGGTCGCCATGTCCACCGGTGGGGTCTACCGCTCGGAGGACGCCGGGGCGAGCTGGACGCCGGGTAACACCGGCATCCGCGCCTACTTCATGCCCGACGAGTGGCCGGAGTTCGGCCAGTGCGTGCACAAGGTCGCGCGGGACGCCGGCAACCCCGAGCGGCTGTACGCGCAGAACCACCACGGCGTCTACCGCTCCGACGACGACGGCCGCACCTGGTCCTCGATCGCCGACGGGCTGCCCAGCGACTTCGGCTTCCCGATGGTGGCCCACCCGGGGCGCGCCGGCACGGTGTGGACCTTCCCGCTGGTGGCCGACGGGGAGCGGTTCCCGACCGATCACCGCTGTCGGGTGTTCCGCTCCGCCGACGCCGGCGGCAAGTGGGAGCCGCTGTCGGTCGGGCTGCCCGAGGGGCCGTTCTATCCGGCGGTGCTGCGCGACGCGATGTGCGCCGATGACGCCAGCCCCGGCGGGGTCTACTTCGGCACCCGCTCCGGTTCGGTCTTCGCCAGCCGCGACGAGGGTGACTCCTGGTCGGCGGTCGCGGCGCACCTGCCCGACGTGCTCTGCGTTCGCGCCGCGGAGGTCTGAGCGTGGTCACCGTGCTGCTGCCCGGCCCGCTGCGCGGCGAGGCCGGGGGTGCGAGTCGGCTGAGTGTCACCGCCGCCGGGACGCTGCGCGCGGTTCTCGACGAAATGGCCGTCGCGCACCCCCGGCTGGCTCGGCGCATCCGCGACGAGCGTGGCGAGCTGCGCCGCTACGTCAACGTCTTCGTCGACGGGGAGGACTGCCGGCACTCCGGCGGTCTGGCCACCCCGGTCAGCGACGGCGCGGAGGTGCAGGTGTTGCCCTCGGTCGCGGGCGGCTGACCGCGCCGGCACCGACGGGCGGTGTCGACCTGGATGTCGGGTTGCGGCGAGTGACCGGCGCCACTGCGGGGCGTCCCGCCGACGGAATAGTTGCGTCGTCAAATAAGTTGTGGCCTGCGTCCGGGTACCACGACGGCACCCGGTTGACACGCGAGGAGCTGGTCATGCAGTTCGGAATCTTCACCGTCGGTGACGTCACGGTCGATCCGACCACCGGTCGGGAGCCGACCGAGCATGAGCGGATCAAGGCGATGGTCGCGATCGCGTTGAAGGCCGAGGAGGTCGGCCTGGACGTCTTCGCCACCGGCGAGCACCACAACCCGCCGTTCGTGCCGTCGTCGCCGACCACCATGCTCGGCTACATCGCGGCGCGTACCGAACGCCTGCTGCTGTCCACCGCCACCACGCTGATCACCACCAACGACCCGGTGAAGATCGCCGAGGACTACGCGATGCTCCAGCACCTGTCCGGTGGCCGGGTGGACCTCATGATGGGCCGCGGCAACACCGGCCCGGTCTACCCGTGGTTCGGCAAGGACATCCGCGCCGGCATCCCGCTGGCCATCGAGAACTACGACCTGCTGCACCGGCTGTGGCGCGAGGACGTGGTCGACTGGAAGGGCAAGTACCGCACCCCGTTGCAGTCGTTCACCTCGACGCCGCGCCCGCTCGACGGCGTGCCCCCTTTCGTCTGGCACGGCTCGATCCGCAGCCCGGAGATCGCCGAGCAGGCCGCCTACTACGGTGACGGCTTCTTCGCCAACCACATCTTCTGGCCCAAGGAGCACACCCAGCGGATGATCGGGCTCTACCGCCAGCGGTTCGCGCACTACGGCCACGGCTCCGCCGACCAGGCGATCGTCGGCCTCGGCGGGCAGGTGTTCATGCGCCGCAACTCGCAGGACGCGGTGCGGGAGTTCCGGCCCTACTTCGACAACGCCCCGGTCTACGGGCACGGGCCGTCGCTGGAGGAGTTCACCCGGGAGACCCCGCTGACAGTGGGCAGCCCGCAGCAGGTCATCGACCGCACCCTCGGCTTCCGCGAGTACGTCGGTGACTACCAGCGGCAGCTGTTCCTGATGGACCACGCGGGTCTGCCGCTGAAGACCGTGCTGGAGCAGCTCGACCTGCTCGGCGAGGAGGTCGTGCCGGTGCTGCGCAAGGAGTTCGACGCGCTGCGTCCGGCGCACGTGCCGGCCGCGCCGACGCACGCCTCGCTGGTCGCCGCCGCCGGCGGCGCCAAGGACAGCACCGTGCACGCCGTCGACGACGTGACCGGCAAGGCACCGGAGGGGGCGACCCGATGACCCGCCGCAGCCTGGCCGTCATCTCGGCGGGGCTGAGTCAGCCCTCGTCGACCCGGCTGCTCGCCGACCAGCTCGCCGCGGCCACCCGCGACGAGTTGGTCCGGCGCGGCTCCGAGGTGCAGCTGCACGTCGTCGACCTGCGCGAGTACGCCCACGACGTGGTGAACAACATGCTCACCGGGTTCGCGCCCGCGGCGCTGCGCGAGGTCATCGACGCGGTGACCGGGGCGGACGGGATCATCGCCGTCACCCCGATCTTCAGCGCGTCGTACAACGGGCTGTTCAAGTCCTTCTTCGACGTGCTGGATGCCGAGTCGCTGATCGACCGGCCGGTGCTGATCGGCGCCACCGGCGGCACCGCCCGACACTCCCTCGCTCTGGAGCACGCCGTCCGCCCGATGTTCGCCTACCTCCGGTCGGTGGTGGTCCCGACGGCGGTCTTCGCCGCCCCGGAGGACTGGTCCGACGGCACCGCCGACGGCGCGCTGCGCGCACGGATCCGGCGCGCCGCCGGGGAGTTGGCCGACCAGATCGAGCGCCGGCCACCGGCCACCGGGCCGGCCGACCCGTTCGCCCTCACCACCGATTTCCTGCAGATGCTCGGCCGGGGCGACGGCCCGACGGTCAGCTGACCGGGTGGGCGACCAGCACCGGGCAGTGCGCGTGCTGGATCGCCGCCTGACTCACCGACCCGAGCAGCAGACCGGCGAACCCGGCCCGGCCCCGGGTGCCCACGACCAGCAGCGCCGCCGCGCCGCTGGCCTCGATGAGCCCCTGGGCCGCGCCGGCCGCCCAGACCGGATGCTCCCGCACCACCAGGTCGGGATGCCGGGCGCGCACCACGGCGGAGGCGTCGGCCAGCAGCCGCACCGCCTCGGCCTGGTGCGCGGCCTGCGACTCCTCGATCTCCTCCGGCACCGTCCGGCCGCCGTCCGCCGCACCGACGTGCACCAGCACCAGCGGCACGTCCCGCAGCGCCGCCTCGTCGGCGCCGACGCTCACGGCGAGGCCTGACGACTCGGACCCGTCGACGCCGACCAGCACCGGATCGTCCACCGGGATCGGCTGCTCGTCCGGGCGGACCACCAGCACCGGGCAGTGCGCGTGCGTGGCCACCTGCGTGCCGACCGAACCGAGGAGCAGCCCGGCGAAGCCGCCCCGGCCACGGCTGCCCACCACGACCAGCGCCGCCCGGCGGGACTCCTCGATCAGGGTGGCGCCCGGGCCCCCGGCGACCTGACGCGCCTCGACGGGGAGGCCGGGCCACCGCTCGCCCAGCTCGGCCGCCGTGCGCTCCAGCATCTTCTGCGCCTCCTCGGAGGGCGCCGGCACGCCGATCTCGTACGGGTTGAGCGGCACGCCGTAGCCGAACGGATGCAGGTAACCGTGCACCAGCAGCAGCGGCCGGGACCGGAGCTGCGCGGCCCGGGCCGCGTGCTCGGCGGCGACGAGGCTGGACGGCGATCCGTCCACACCCACCACGACAGGTCGGTTCATCGGCACTCCCTGGGTCGGTCAGGTCATTGTCGGCGTTGCCCCGGCCGCCGCGCCGTCGAACGCGCCGGCCCGGGCCGACCGACCGCCTCCGCCCGCGTCGGAGCACCCGGAGCCGGCGTCGGAGGCCGGTGCGCGCCGCCCGGGCCGTGCGGTGTCAGCTCTGCCGACCCTCGTGGCGACGCCGGACGACCACCACCGGGCTGTGCGCGTGATGCAGCACCGCGTGGCTCACCGAGCCGAGCAGCATGCCGGCCAGCGCGCCCCGACCGCGCGCCCCGACCACGGTGAGCTGCGCGGCGGCCGACTCCTCGACGAGGACCTTCGCCGGCCCGCCGTACGTGACTCGGCGCCGCACCGGCACGTCCGGGTACCGCTCGCACCAGCCGGCGAGGGCCTCGGCGAGCACCCGCTCCTCCTCGGCGGCGAGCGCTTCCACGTCGTACGCCACCGGCAGGAGGTCGCTCGGCGGGACCGGCATGACCCAGGCGTGCACGGCGAGCAGCTCGGTGCCCCGCAACGAGGCCTCGTCGAAGGCGAAACCCAGCGCCTGGTCGGACCGGGGCGAGCCGTCCACCCCGACCAGGACCGGCCCGTCGGCACGGGCCTCACCCTTCACGACGAGCACCGGGCAGTCGGCGTGGGCGCAGACCTGCACCGCGACCGAACCCATCAGCAGTCCGCCGAAGCCGCCCAGGCCCCGGCTTCCGAGCACCAGCAGCGCCGCGTCCCGGGCCTCGGCCAGGAGCACCGGCGTGGCCGCGCCGTCGACCACCGCGCCGGTGACGGCGACGTCCGGCGTGACCTTGCCGGCCTCGGTCACCGCCTCGGCGACCACCTGCTCGGCCTGTTGGCGAAGCCCGGCGTGCGGGGGAGCGCCCGGCGCCGGCGCGAGCGACACGTCGTAGAGCGGCCAGATGAACGCGTGCACCACCCGCAGCGGGCGGCCTCGCGTCCCGGCTTCCCGGGCGGCGACCCGCACCGCCTCCAGCGCGGATGTCGAACCGTCCACGGCCACCACCACGGGGGCACCGGATCTGCTGGTCATCACGTCCTCCTTCGTTCCGTCCGTCTTCATCCTCGTCGCGCGCCGGCCCGACGATCAGGGGCGGGCGGTAAGGGGGCGGGGGCCGTTGGTCCCGTCATCGCCCCGGTCGGCGTGGGTGGCCGACGATCGGGTCAGCCGCAGCACCAGCCCCGGCAGTACGCTGACCGCCGCGCAGGCCAGCAGCACGCTCGGCGTCAGCGCCTCGGTGCCGAGCAGGTCCCGCAGCGGAGCGAGCAGCACCCCACCGACCTGCAGCAGCGCCGACACCGCGACCGCGACGAGCAGACCGGGGTTCCCGCTTCGGGTGCCCGCCGGCCAGGGTGCCCGGACGGCCAGCGCCACACCGAGTTGGGCGAGCCCGAGCACCACGAAGACCACCGACTGCCAGGGCAACTCCCGGTGGGCGGCGAACACCCCGGCGCCGAGCACGACGGCGGCGATCAGCGCGCCGGTGAGCAGGACGTCGCGACCGAGCCCGGCGCCGAGCACCGATTCCTGCGGTGAGCGAGGTGCTCGGCGCAGCGTCCCCGGCTCGGCCGGCTCCGCGCCGAGTGCCACCCCGGGGACCCCGTGGGTCAGCAGGTTGATCCAGAGGATCTGGGCGGGCAGCAGCGGTACGGGCAGACCGAACAGCGGACCGATCAGCATCACCAGGATCTCCGCCACCCCGCCGGAGAGGGCGTACCGCAGGAACCTGCGGATGTTGTCGTAGATGCGCCGACCCTCGCCGATCGCGTTGGCCACTGTGCTCAGGTCGTCGTCGACGAGCACCAGGTCGGCCGCCTGCCGGGCGACCTCGGTGCCGCCTCCCATGGCCACCCCGATGTCGGCGCGGCGCAGCGCTGGCGCGTCGTTGACCCCGTCGCCGGTCATCGCCACCACCTCGCCGCGGGCCTGCAGACCGGCGATGATGTCGAGCTTCTGCTCCGGCTGGGTCCGGGCGAAGATCCGGGTGTCCGGGTGCGCCGCCTCGTCGTCGTCGCCGTTGGCGAGGGGGTCGCCGGCGCGCCATAGGCCGAGACGACCACCGATCGCGGTGGCCGTGGCCGGGTGGTCTCCGGTGATCAGCAGCAGCCGTACCCCGGCGGTGTCGAAGCTGTCCGCGACGCGCGGGGCGCCCTCGCGCAGCGGGTCGCCCACGGCGACCAGTCCCACCGGCCGCAACCCGGTGGGGGAGGCGGCGTCGGGCAAGGCCTCCGTCAGGGCGGCGGCGACGGCGAGCACCCGCAACCCTTCGGTGGCCAAGCGGTGGGCGGTGCTGGTCAGTTCGGCGATCTCCTCGTCGGTGGCGTCGAGCAGCGGTGCGCCGAGGACACTCTCCGGGGCGCCCTTGCAGACCACCAGGTAGCGCTGGTCGCAGGAGCGGTGCACGGTGACCATCCGGCGTTGCGCCTGGTCGAAGGGGTGCTCGGCGACCCGGGGCCAGGCCGTGCGGGTGGCCTGCGGGTCGAGGCCACAGCGGGCGGCGAAGGCGACGAGCGCCGCTTCGAGCGGGTCACCCACCGCACCCCACTCGGCTCGCTCGTCGTCCGGCGGCGACAGCGCGGCGTCGTTGCACAGCAGCCCGGCCCGCGCCAGTTGGCGCAGCCCGTCCGGTACGGCCACCGCCTGCCCGTCCCGGTGCACCGTGCCGGTCGGGGCATACCCGCTGCCGGTGACCCCGTACCGGGCGCCGTCGCCGGTGACCGCCTGCTGCACCGCCATCCGCCCCTCGGTGAGGGTGCCGGTCTTGTCGGAAGCGATCACCGTGACCGAGCCGAGAGTCTCGACCGCGTGCAGTTGACGGGGGATGGCGTGCGCGGCAGCCATCCGACGCGCGCCCAGAGCCAGGGCCAGTGTCACCACCGCCGGGAGCGACTCGGGCACCGCGGCGACCACCAGGCTCACCGCTGTGATCGCCATGTCGACAACAGGCCGGCCGCCGACCACCCCGATGGCGAAGACCAGCCCGGACACCGCCACCGCGACCAGGCCGAGCACCCGACCCAGGGCGGAGAGTCGGCGTTGCAGCGGAGTGCCGGTCGACCGGGTGCCCGCGACCAGGGCGCTGATCCGACCGAGGGCGCTCGCCGCTCCCGTGCGCAGCACGGTGCCGGTCGCCCGGCCGATGGTGACGACCGTCCCGGCCAGCGCCTCCTCACCAGCGACACGTCCGACCGTCACCGACTCGCCGGTCAGTGCGGACTCGTCCAGGTGCAGCCGGCTCGCCTCGATCAGTGACAGGTCGGCCGGGACGACGTCGCCCGCCTCGACCCGGACCAGGTCACCGCGCACGATCTCGGCGGCGGGCACCACCAGTTCCCGGCCGCCGCGGACCACCCGCGCGGTGGGCGCGGCGAGTTGGTCCAGCGCGGCGATGGCGCGGTCGGCGCGTACCTCCTGCACCACGCCGATCACGGTGTTCACCAGGACGACCAGGAAGATCACCGCGGTGTCCGGGTAGTCGCCGAGCGCCGCGGTGACGGCCGCCGCCGCGAGCAGCAACGCCACCAGCGGGTCGGTGAGCTGGTGCAGGACCCGTGCGGTCACCGGTTGGCGCGGTGGCGCAGCAACGGTGTTGGGGCCGGTGGCGCGCAGACGGGCGGCTGCCTCGGCCGCGTCGAGCCCCACCGACACGTCCAGGTCCACGGGGTCCACCAGGATCCCGTCCCGTCCGCTGATCGTCGTCACCAGTGACCTCCCCGTCTCGCGGCGCGTCGTCGGCACGCCGTCCCGTCCCACCATCGGACCGTGCGATCGCGCCGGGCAGAGGCGTTGCGCCCGTGCGGCCCGGGACCAACGGCCCTCGCACCGCGTACCCGGGAGGGGCCGGGTGGGGTCTGGCAGGCCGCCTCAGTAGACGGCCAGCCCTCGTTCGGCGAACTGCCCGCGCACCCGGGCCAGCAGCTCGGGGTCGGGCGGCTCGGTGGCGGCCAGGGGGAAGGTCAGACCCAGCTCGGCGTACTTGTGCACGCCGAGCCGATGGAACGGCAACACCTCGATGCGCTGCACGGTGGCCAGCCCGGCGGCGAAGGCCGCGACTCCCGCGACGTTCTCCACCGCGTCGGTCAGGCCGGGCACCAGCACGAACCGGATCCAGATGGGTGTGCCCCGCTCGGCCAGCCGACGCCCGAAGCGCACCGTCGGCGCGACCGACCCGGTCCGGGTGACCATTCGGTACGTCGCGGGGTCCCACGACTTGACGTCCAGCAGCACGAGATCGGTGGCGTCCAGCAGGGCGTCGTCGGCGCGTGCCCCGAGGAACCCCGACGTGTCCAGCGCGGTGTGCAGACCGAGGTCGTGGCAGCGACGCAGCACGTCGCCGGTGAACCGGGGTTGCAGCAGCGGCTCGCCGCCGCTGAGGGTCACCCCGCCGCCGGCGATGCTGATGAACCGCCGGTACCGCTCGATCTCCGCCATCAGCTCGTCCACGGTGTGGGCGCGGCCGGCGCGCCGGTACCAGGTGTCCGGGCTGTGGCAGTAGCGGCAGCGCAGTGGACAGCCGGCGAGGAACGCCACGAAGCGGACCCCCGGCCCGTCCACCCCCACGGAGATGTCCCAGGAGTGCACGCTCCCGACGGTCGGCACGTCGGTCCGCCCGGGCCGGCACCCGGGCGGCGGCACCGGCCGGGTGGTCACAGCGACCCGTGGAAGGTACGCGACACCACGTCGCGCTGCTGCTCGGGTGTGAGCCGGACGAAGTTCACCGCGTACCCGGAGACCCGCACGGTCAACTGCGGGTAGCGCTCCGGGTGCGCCATCGCGTCGACGAGGGTGGCCCGGTCCAGGACGTTGACGTTGAGGTGGAACCCACCGGCGTCGGTGTACCCGTCGAGCACCCCGGCCAGGTTGTCGATGCGCTCCTGGCGGGTACGTCCCAACCCGTCGGGGGTGACCGTTCCGGTCAGCGAGATCCCGTCGCGGGCGGCGTCGTACGGCAGCTTCGCCACCGACAGCGCCGCCGCGACCAGGCCGTGGGTGTCGCGTCCGTTCATCGGGTTCGCGCCCGGCGCGAACGGTTCGCCGGCCCGCCGGCCGTCCGGGGTGTTGCCGGTGTGCTTGCCGTACACCACGTTCGAGGTGATGGTGAGCACCGACATGGTCAGCTCGGCGTCGCGGTAGGTGCGCTGCCGGCGCAGCTTCGCCGCGAACGCCCCGGTCAGCCACACCGCGATGGAGTCGACCCGGTCGTCGTTGTTGCCGTACGTCGGGGGTTCGCCCTCGACGACGTAGTCGACCGCGAGGCCGGTGGCGTCGCGCAGCACCCTCACCCGGCCGTAGCGGATCGCGGCGAGGCTGTCCACCGCCACCGACAGCCCGGCGATGCCGGTGGCCATGAACCGGTGCGCCGGATGGTCGTGCAACGCCATCTCCAACCGCTCGTACGCGTACCGGTCGTGCTGGTGGTGGATCACGTTCAGGGCGTCGACGTACGTCTCGGCGAGCCAGTTCAGCGTCCGGTCGTACGCGGCCAGCACGGTGTCGTAGTCGAGGAACTCGCCGTCCAGCGCTGCTGTGGGCGGGGCGACCTGTTCGCCGGTCAGCTCGTCCCGACCGCCGTTGATCGCGTAGAGCAGCGCCTTGGCCAGGTTCGCCCGCGCCCCGAAGAACTGCATGTCCCGGCCGACGCGCAGGGCCGACACGCAGCAGGCGATGGCGGTGTCGTCGTCGTACGCCGGGCGGATCAGCTCGTCGTTCTCGTACTGGATGGCACTGGTGTCCAACGACACCTGCGCGCAGAAGCGCTTGAACCCGGCGGGCAGCCGAGGCGACCAGAGGACGGTCAGGTTGGGCTCCGGGGCCGGGCCCAGGTTGTAGAGGGTCTGCAGGTAGCGGAAGCTGGTGCGGGTGACCAGCGGCCGTCCGTCCGCGCCCATTCCGCCGAGTGCCTCGGTGACCCAGGTGGGGTCGCCGGAGAAGAGTGCGTCGTACTCAGGGGTCCGTAGGAACCGGATGATCCGCAGCTTGATCACGAAGTCGTCGATCAGCTCCTGGGCGTCCATCTCGGTCAGCCGCCCCTCGGCGAGGTCCCGCCGCAGGTAGACGTCGAGGAAGGTGGCGGTGCGCCCGAGCGACATCGCCGCGCCGTTCTGTTCCTTGGTGGCGGCGAGATACGCGAAGTACAACCACTGGATGGCCTCCCGGCCGGTCGTGGCCGGCCCGGAGATGTCGTAGTCGTAACTCGCGGCCATCCGCCTCAGCTCGTCCAGGGCGCGGATCTGCTCGGCCACCTCCTCCCGGTCGCGGATGACGTCGTCGGTCGACGGCCGGTCGTCGAGGGCCGCCCGGATCGTCCGGCGTTCGGCGATCAGCTGGTCCACGCCGTACAACGCCACCCGGCGGTAGTCGCCGATGATCCTTCCGCGCCCGTACGCGTCCGGCAGCCCGGTGATGACGTGCGAGCGCCGCGCGGCCAGCACGTCGGCCGGGTACGCGTCGAAGACCGCGTCGTTGTGCGTCTTGCGGTAGCTGGTGAAGATCCGGTGCACGGACGGGTCGGGCTGGTACCCGTACGCCCGCAGTGCGGTCTCCACCATCCGCAGTCCGCCGTTCGGCATGATGGCCCGGCGTAGGGGCGCGTCGGTCTGCAGGCCGACGATGAGTTCCCGGTCCCGGTCGATCCAGCCCGGGGTGTGCGCGGTGATCGTCGACGGGGTGGTGGTGTCGATGTCGAAGACCCCCCGTCGGCGCTCCTCGACGAAGAGCGCGGCCAGCGCGCCCCAGACCTCCAGGGTGCGGCAGGTCGGCCCGGTGAGGAAGCTGCCGTCGCCGGTGTACGGCTCGTGGTTGGCGCGGATGAAGTCGGCGACGTAGACGGTGTCCTGCCACCTGCCGTGGGTGAAACCACGCCAGGGCGCGCGGGGTGCGGTGTCGACGACGGCTGCTTTCGCGCGGGCGCTCGGGGGTGACGGTCGGACGGTGGTCATGGCTGCAGGACCAGACGGGCGGTGACCCGGCCGGCGAGGACGTCCTCGATCGCCGTGTTGATCTCGTCGAGCTTGCGGGTCTCGTAGGCGACCCGGGTGCGACCGGCGGCGTGCAGCCGGAAGACCTCGGCCAGGTCGGCGCGGGTGCCGACGATCGAGCCGACCACCGTGATCCCCTTGAGCACCGTCTCGAAGACCGCCAGGTTGATGGTGTTCTCCTTGGGCAGGGACACCAGCACGAGCCGCCCGCCGCGACGCAGGCACCGGTGCGCCTGCTCGATCACGGTCGGGTTCGCGGCGAGGACGATCGCCACGTCGGCCCCACCGAGGCGGGTGATCGCGTCGACCGGGTCGACCTGGCCGGCGTTCACGGTGTGTGTGGCGCCGAGCGCGGTGGCCAGGGCGAGCTTCTCGGCCGTGACGTCGACGGCGATCGTCTCACCGCCGAAGAGCTGCGCGTACTGCTGCGCGAGGTGGCCGAGGCCGCCGATACCGAAGATCGCCACCCGGTCGCCGGGGCGCACCCCGGCCACCTTCACGGCCTTGTAGGTGGTCACCCCGGCGCAGGTCAACGGTGCCGCCTCGAACGGATCCACCCCCTCGGGCACCCGCACCGCGTAGCGGGCGGCGGCGACCGCGTACTCCGCGTGCGCCCCGTCGATGCTGTAGCCGGTGTTGCGCTGCGACTCGCAGAGGGTCTCCCAGCCGGTCACGCAGTAGGAGCAGGTGCCACAGGCCCAGCCGAGCCAGGGCAGGGCCACCCGGTCGCCGACGGCGTGTTCGGTGACGCCGGGGCCGACCCGTTCCACTATGCCGACGCCCTCGTGGCCGGGCACGAACGGCGGGTTCGGTCGGACCGGCCAGTCCCCGCGAGCGGCGTGGATGTCGGTGTGGCACAGCCCGCTCGCCTCGATCCGGACCAGCAGCTCGCCGGGTCCGGGCTCCGGCACGGGCAGGTCGAACATCTCCAGTGGACGGTCGAACGCGGTGACGACGGTTGCGCGCATCGGGGACCTCCTGGCTTGTTTCTCCGCTTCCACAACCAGCCTGGGCTGCGGTGCCGGGGCGGGGCAGGGGCACGAGACCGCGACCGGCCGGGACCAAAGTCACGGGTTTCGCACCCACGCCGCCCGCCCCCGAGGGCACCTTCTGGGCGCTCGACGGCCTGAAGCAACGTCTGCCGTCCCACGCGCCGGGCGCGGTCCTCTACACCGGCACCGGCGAACCGGTGGCGTGCCCTGCCGGTGCTCGACGCGCGGGTGCCGTGGCGTCGGCTGCTGTCGGTGGCGAGTTCCCTGGTCGCCGCCGTGCTGGCGGTCGTGGCCGTCAGCGATTGAGCGTCGACCGCCGGGGTCACGATTCGACCCCGGCGGTCCACGCTCAGCGTTCGACGACCAGTCGGTGCGCCCGCAGCGCCCGCGCCCACCACGGGCGCGGCGTCGCCGGGCGCAGCGCCGGCGCGCGGACACCCCGCAGGCTGACCCAGCCGCCCGGCCCCATCGTCACCGCGCCGATCGCCGGCGGCTTGCGGCGGCCGACCACGGCGACGGCGGCGGTGAGCACCGCGACCGCGAAGGCCCCGGTCGCCGCCGCGAGCAACCGGTCCGGGTCGGTCACCGGCCGGTAGCGGACCTGACCGCCGGAGAGGACGTACGCGCCGACCGCCCGGCCGTCGCGGACCACCGGCACCAGCGCGCTCGCCGGTACGCCCGGCAGTTCCAGCACCGGGCCCACCGGCGCTCCGGTGACCGGCGCGGTCGGCGGTTCGGACACCCGCCGGGGTGCGGGTGGGCGCAGTGGTGCCGCGCCGGTCGGGTTGAGGATTGCGGTCATGGCGCTGCCTCCTAACGGGAGTCGGACGTAGCGGTGGTGGCGCGGACAGCGGCCTGTCCGGCGGCCAACCGGGCGATCGGCACCCGGTACGGCGAGCAGGAGACGTAGTCCACGCCGGCGTCGGCGAAGAACGCGATCGAGTCGGGGTCGCCGCCGTGCTCGCCGCAGACCCCGATGGTGAGGTTCGGTTGGGCCGCCCGCCCCTCCGAGACGGCCAGCCGGACCAGGCGGCCCACGCCGACGGGGTCGATGCGCTCGAACGGAGACAGCTCGAGGATTCCCCGTTCCAGGTAGGCGTCGAAGAACGAGCCCTCCACGTCGTCGCGGGAGAACGCCCACGCGGTCTGGGTCAGGTCGTTGGTGCCGAAGGAGAAGAAGTGCGCCGCTCCGGCGATCTCCCCGGCGGTCAGCGCCGCTCTCGGCACCTCGATCATCGTGCCGAGGGGGATCTCCGGCGCGTCGGGCACCGCGGCGAGGACCGGCTCGATCTCGGCGCTCACCGCGCGGAGTTCCCGCACGTCGCCGACCAACGGCACCATGATCTCCGGGCGCGGGTCGCCGCCGTCGCCGATCCGCTGCGCCGCGGCCTCGGCGATCGCCCGGACCTGCATCGCGAACAGTCCCGGGATCACCAGCCCGAGCCGCACACCGCGCAGCCCGAGCATCGGGTTGGCCTCGTGCATCCGGCGTACGGCGACCAGCAGCCGGCCGTCGCGGCCGGGATCCTCGCCGAGTGCCTCGGCGCGGGCCACCCGCGCGGTCAGCTCGTGCAGCGGCGGCAGGAACTCGTGCAGTGGCGGGTCGATGAGGCGGATCGTCACCGGTAGTCCGTCCATCGCGGTCAGGATCTCCACGAAGTCGGCCCGCTGCAACGGCAGCAACGCGTCCAGCACCGCGGTCACCTCGTCCGGGCCCTCGGCCAGGATCAGCCGCTCCACCAGCTCCCGACGGGCCCCGAGAAACATGTGCTCGGTGCGGCACAGCCCGATTCCGGTGGCACCGAGGCGCCGTGCCCGCCGGGCGTCCGCCCCGGTGTCCGCGTTGGCCCGCACGCCCAGCCGGCGCACCGCGTCGGCGTGTTCGAGCAGCCGGTGCACCGCCACGACCAGCGGGTCGGCCTCTGGTGCCAGTTCACCCGCGAGGTAGCGGGCGACCGGCGAGGGCTGCACCGGCAACTCGCCAAGGTAGACCTTTCCGGTGCTCCCGTCGATCGAGACCACCTCACCGGCCCGGACGACCCGGTCGCCGACGGTGAACTCGCCGCGCTCGGCGTCGATGCGCAGCGCGTCCGCCCCGCAGACGCAGGTACGCCCCATACCCCGAGCCACCACGGCGGCGTGTGAGGTCTTGCCGCCGCGCGAGGTGAGCACTCCCGCCGCGGCGATCATGCCGGGCAGGTCGTCCGGGTTGGTCTCCCGGCGGACCAGGATCACCGGTCCGTCCGCCGCCTCGGCGGCTGCCGAGTCGAAGACGACGCGCCCCACCGCGGCGCCGGGGGAGGCACCGAGGCCGACGGCCAGCGGCCGCGGCGCACCGGCCAGGTCGAACGCGGGGAACATCAGCTGGGCCAACTGGGCACCGCTGACCCGGTGCAGCGCCTCGTCCAGCGTGATCAGCCCCTCGTCGACCAGCTGCGCGGCGATCACGAACGCGGCTGCGGCGGTCCGCTTGCCGACGCGGTTCTGCAGCATCCAGAGCTGACCTCGCTCGATGGTGAACTCGATGTCGCACAGGTCCCGGTAGTGCCGCTCCAGCGTCGCCATGATCTCGGTCAGCCGGCGGTAACTCACCGGGTCGGTGCGCGCCAGCTCGGGCAGACCGACCGTGTTGCGGATGCCGGCCACCACGTCCTCCCCCTGGGCGTTGGCGAGATAGTCGCCGTAGACGCCGGGTGCGCCGCTGGCCGGGTCACGGGTGAACGCCACACCGGTGCCGGAGTCCGGGCCGAGGTTGCCGAAGACCATCGCCATGACGTTGACCGCCGTGCCCAGGCCGTCCGGGATGTGCTCCTGGTGGCGGTACAACCGCGCCCGCTGGGAGTTCCACGACTCGAACACCGACCGGATGGCCAGGTAGAGCTGCTCGTGCGGGGCCTGCGGAAACTCGTGCCCCACCCGCGCGGCGAAGATCTTCTTGTACGTCTCCACAAGGTCGTGCAACTGCTCGGCGTTGGGCCCGGCCGGACCGGCCGTCGCGCGCAGGGCCTCAAGCTCCCGTTCGAACTCCTCCGCCGGCAGCCCGTGCACCGTTCGGCCGAACATCTGGATCAACCGCCGGTACGAGTCCCAGGCGAACCGGGCGTCACCGCTGTGCGCCGCCAGCCCGCCGACCGTGTTGTCGTTGAGCCCGATGTCCAGGATCGTCTCCATCATCCCCGGCATCGAGTACCGCCCACCGGAACGGACCGCCAGCAGCAGCGGGTCGCGCGGGTCGCCGAGCCGCCGGTCCAGTCGCGCCTCCACATCCCGAAGATGCGCATTGACCTCGGCGAAGAGCCCGTCCGGCGGTGCGCCGGTCGCCAGGTACGCCCGGCAGGCGTCGGTGCTGATGGTGAACCCCGGCGGCACCGGCAACCCCAGCCTGGTCATCTCGCTCAGGTTCGCGCCCTTGCCGCCCAGCAGGTCGGCCCTGCCCCGGTCACCCTCGATGAAGTCGTAGACGTACTTGGGCATGGCTCCGACCTCCACTTTCGTTACCGCACGGGCCTCTCCATCTGTTCGTACCAATGTGTCGAGGGCCGTCGGCAGGGCCGGATGGTACGGCCGGCGGGTCAGAGGTCCCGTACTGTCACCGCCTCTGCGTACCCTCGTCCGATGACCTCCGATGTGCGGCTGCGCCCGGTCCGCGAGGACGACCTCGTCGAGTTCTTCCTGCACCAGCAGGACCCGGAGGCCAACCGGATGGCCGCGTTCGGCCCGAAGGACCCGTCCGACCGCCGGGAGTTCGCCGCGCACTGGGCGCGGGTGCTCACCAACCCGGCGAACCTGGTCCGCACCGTCGAGGTCGACGGCGACGTGGTCGGTTACGTGAGCGCCTTCCCGGTCGACGACCAGACCGAGGTCAGCTACTGGATCGACCCGGCACGCTGGGGTCGGGGGCACGCCACGGCGGCCCTGGCCGCCCTGCTGCGCGAGCTGCCCCGGCCGGTGCACGCCCGCGCCGCCAAGGACAACGCCGCCTCGCTCGCGGTGCTGCGCAAGTGCGGGTTCGTGGTGGTCGGTGAAGACTCGGGGTACGCCAACGGCCGCGGCGAAGACGTCGAGGAGTGGCTGCTGGAGCTGCCCGCCGACGCTCCTGACCTGGGCGGGCACTAGTCTCGCGGCGTGAACTGGTTGGATCTCGTCGGCTGGGCCGGCTCCGCGGTGCTGGTCTGGTCGCTGCTGCAGTCGCGCGTGCTGCGACTGCGCGCGATCAACCTCGTCGGCTGCGTCGTGCTGATCGGCTACAACGCCGCGATCGAGGTCTGGCCCATGGTCGGGCTCAACGTCGTGCTCGCGGCGATCAACATCTGGTACCTGCGCGGGATGCTCGCCACCCGGCACGACGACAAGACGTACCAGGTGGTGGAGGTCGGCGTCGGTGACCAGTTCCTCGCGCACACGCTGCGGGTGCACGCCGCCGACATCGCCCGGTTCAACCCCGGCTTCCGCTGGGATCCGGACGCGTCCGGGCGCTCGGCGTTCCTCGTGGTCACCGCCGACGAGGTGGTCGGGGTGGTGCTGTCGCACGCCGAGGCGCCCGGCGTCGCCCAGATCGACCTGGACTACGTGACCCCGAAGTTCCGTGACTTCACCCCGGGCGAGTTCGTCTACCGGCGCAGCCACCTGTTCACCGAACGCGGCTTCCACCGGGTGGTCAGCCCGCCCCGGATGGTCGCCCCCTACTACCACCGGCTCGGCTTCCGCCCGGAGGGCGACTCGTACGTCCTCGATCTCCCGGCGTCATCGACGCCCCCTGCGCGGTAGCGTCACCGCCGATTCGGCACAGCCTCGGCGGGGCAGGATTCGGCCGGCACCGGACGGGGCAAAGACAACGCCTACGCCGGGCGGGCTCGCCGACCGGCGGGTGCCGTGCGTATCGGCCGGTGCCACCACCGGAGAGGGAGCGAACCGGGCGTGCAGAGCTACGGGAGCCAACTGGCCCTGGTCGGAATCCTGGTCGTGATCAACGCGCTCTTCGCCGGCAGCGAGATGGCGTTGGTGTCACTGCGGGACAGCCAGATCCAACGGTTGGAACGCACCAGCCGGGGCGGGCGGGTGCTGGCCCGCCTCGCCAAGGACCCGAACCGCTTCCTGGCCACCATCCAGATCGGCATCACCCTCGCCGGTTTCCTGGCCTCCGCCGCCGCGGCGGTCTCGCTGGCCAAGCCCCTCGTGCCGCTGCTCGGGTTTTTCGGCGGCGCCGCCGAGACGGTGGCGATCGTGATCGTCACCCTCGCGCTGACCTTCGTCACCCTGGTCTTCGGTGAGCTGGCTCCCAAGCGGATCGCCATGCAGGCCGCCGAGCGCTGGGCGCTGCTGGTGGCCCGCCCGCTCGACCTGCTCGCCAGCCTCACCCGCCCGGCCGTCTGGGCGCTCGGCGCCACCAGCGACGTGGTGGTCCGCCTGGTCGGGCTCAACCCCAAACACGAGCCGGAGGAGATCGGCCCGGACGAGCTGCGCGACATCGTCGCCGGCAACCACGGCTTCACCAAGGAGCAGCGCACCATCATCGCCGGCGCCGTGGAGATCGCCGACCGGCGGTTGCGGGCTGTCCTCGTACCCCGGTTGCAGGTCTTCACGCTCGACAGCGGGACCACCGCGGAGGCCGCGCGGCTCGTGCTGGCCGCCACCGGCCACTCCCGTGCGCCGGTGGTGCGCCACGGCGGCCTGGACGACACGGCCGGAGTGATCCACCTGCGTGACCTGGTGGGCGTGCCCGACGACCGACCGGTCGACGAGATCGCCCGCCCGCCGATGCTGCTGCCGGACTCGCTACCGGTGGTGGACGCGCTGCGTCAGTTCAAGGCCGAGCGTCAGCACATCGCGCTCGTCGTGGACGAGCGCGGCGCCGTCGACGGCATCGTGACGCTGGAGGACATCCTGGAGGAGATCGTCGGCGAGATCTACGACGAGACCGACCGGGACGGCTACTCGGTACGCCGCGACCCCGACGGCGCGTTGCTGCTGCCCGGCACCTTCCCGGTGCACGACCTTCCGGACATCGGCGTGGAGCTGCCGTCGCGGCCGGCCGGTGACTACACCACAGTCGCCGGGCTGGTGCTGGCCCGCCTCGGGCACATCCCCACCGTCGCCGGGGAGGACGTCACGCTGGACGGTTGGGTGCTGATGGTGGCCGGCATCGACCACCGGGCGATCACCGAGGTACGGCTCAGCCGCGTACCCGAGGACACCGGCACGGACGCCGACGAGGCCGCGCAGCCGGTGCTGGACGAGGCCCGCAGCTGATCCGTCCGGTGCGGCCGGGCGCTCAGGCGGGCGAGAGGTTCTGCAGCCGGACCTGACCACGGGCGACCAGCCGCTGGTCGGCGTCGGTGATCTCCACCTGCCAGAGCTGCTGGCTGCGACCCCGGTGCACCGGAGTGCCGACGGCGGTCAGCTCGCCGTCCCGGACGGCCCGCAGGAAGTCGGTCTGGTTCGACACCCCGACCACGGTGCCCCGGTCGGCCAGCCAGAGAGCACCGCCGACGCTGGCCGCGGACTCCACCACGGCGCAGTACACCCCGCCGTGCTGGATGCCGAACGGCTGGTGCAACTCCGGGCGGACCTGCCAGCTGATGACCACCCGGTCGGCGCTCGCCTCCTCGAACGTGAGGCCGAGCAGGGCGACCAGGCCACCCGTCAGATCCGGAATCTCCATGGCAAAGCCCTCCTCGATCAACGCGGCGCAAGCCTAGCCGGGGCGGGTTGCGCCAAACCCGGTACGGGTCGGTGCCGGCGATGGGGGAGAATCGGTGACCGTGACCGACAGCAGCCTCCCGCCCCCCGGGCGGGCCTCCCTGACCGATGACCTGCTCTGGCGTGGCGTGATCCAGGACTCGACCGGCCTCGACGAGCTGCGCGAGCTGCTCGACGGTGGGAGTGCCGCCACCTATTACGTGGGCTTCGACCCCACCGCGCCGAGCCTGCACGTCGGCAACCTCATGCAGGTCCTCATGGCCCGCCGGCTGCAACTCGCCGGCCATCGCCCGTTGCTGCTGGTCGGCGGGGCCACCGGGCAGATCGGCGACCCGAAGGAGAGCGCCGAGCGGGCGCTCAACCCGACCGAGGTGATCGCCGGTTGGGTCGAGCGGATCCGCGAGCAGCTCGCGCCCTTCGTGTCGTACACCGGGGACAACGCGGCGCAGCTTGTCAACAACCTGGACTGGACCGGCGAGATGTCGATCGTCGAGTTCCTCCGCGACGTGGGCAAGCACTTCCCGGTGAACAAGATGCTCGCGCGGGAGGTGGTGCGGGCCCGACTGGAGACCGGCATCAGCTTCACCGAGTTCAGCTACCAGCTGTTGCAGGCCAACGACTTCTACGAGCTGCACCGCCGGCACGGCTGTCAGCTCCAGTTCGGCGGCTCCGACCAGTGGGGCAACATCACCGCCGGCGTCGACTACGTGCGCCGGCGAGGGGTGGGGCCGGTGCAGGCGTTCACCACGCCGCTGGTCACCAAGGCCGACGGTACGAAGTTCGGCAAGAGCGAGGGCGGCGCGGTCTGGCTCGACCCGACGATGACCAGCCCGTACGCGTTCTACCAGTTCTGGCTCAACGTGGAGGACCAGGAGGTCGACCGCTACCTGCGGTACTTCAGCTTCCGCTCCCGCGATGAGCTGGAGGAGCTGGCGAAGGCGACCGCCGAACGGCCGGCGGCCCGACTGGCGCAGCGGGCGCTCGCCGAGGAGCTGACCACGCTGGTGCACGGCGCCGACGAGACCCGACAGGCGATCGCCGCCAGTCAGGCGCTCTTCGGCCGTGGCTCACTGGACGACCTGGCGCCGGAGACCCTGCGCGCGGCCCTGACCGAGGCGGGCCTCGTACGCCTCACCGGCGAATTGCCGGATGTGGCGGGTCTGCTGCGGGACTCCGGCCTGGTGAACGGCCTCAAGGAGGCCCGACGGGTGATCGCCGAGGGCGGCGCCTACGTCAACAACAACCGGGTGACCGCTGTGGACGCCGGGGTTTCCCCGGCCGATCTGCTGCATGGCCGATACCTGGTGCTGCGCCGGGGGAAGCGCTCGTTCGCGGGCGTTGAGCTGGGTGAATAGTCGTCTGTCGACGATGTGACGGGGGACGCGTCCGGCGGATTTGACGATCATCCCGCCGGACGCGTAACTTTCTCTCTGCCAGCGCGGAACGGACGAAACAGGCGAAAGCCTGAAACGGCCGGAGCGCCGGCCAACGGCCTGGGGGTCGGGCGGGCTTGCCCACCGGAACCCCGACCGGGAGGTGCCACCAGAAACGCCGCGAGGCGGATTTGGCGCGGCGAAACCGACCGGGTATGGTTACGAGCCGGCAGGGCACCGGGCGGGTCGCGGGAAATCGCGACTGGCCGGCCTGCCGAATCCATGACGAGGGCGGCGTAAGCCGGTCGCGACATGGTGCCCGCGTTATCGGATGAAGCATGACGAACCGCGAAATATCGGTTTGACAGGGTGGAAACGAGCGGGTAACGTAGTAAAAGTGCCTGGCGCTGAAAGCGCCGGGGTGCGGAGTAGGGAATGCCCCGGTTGGGGTTCCACTTGGGTGGGGCTTCTGGTCGGTGTGTGGTTGTTCTTTGAGAACTCAACAGGGTGCTTGTAAAGCCAGTGCCAATGATGATTTATACCCCGGACTGGTCAGTTTTTGCTGGCTGGTTGGGATTCCTTTGGCAACAATTTGTTTGTTGTCGGGATTGCTGTTCAACTAATTTTTTGTTGGAGAGTTTGATCCTGGCTCAGGACGAACGCTGGCGGCGTGCTTAACACATGCAAGTCGAGCGGAAAGGCCCTTCGGGGTACTCGAGCGGCGAACGGGTGAGTAACACGTGAGCAA